>NZ_JAXMJI010000017.1:0-12050 GCF_034376665.1 Allopontixanthobacter sp.
ACGGCATCGATGACAGCGAATGGTCCGGCGAGGACGAAATGTTCGCCAGGATTCACGAAATGCGCTGCCGAATCGTCACCTCGCCAAGTTTCAGCGGCGAAAAGGTGTTGGGCGCAATTCTGTTCGAAAAGACGATGGACGGCTGCATAACGGACGGAATTCCGGTGCCTGACACTCTGAAAGCGCGCGGTATTGTACCATTTCTGAAGGTCGACAAAGGCCTGGAAGACGAGGCGGACGGCGTCCAGCTGATGAAGCCCAATCAGGCACTGGATGCGCTGTTGGAGAAGGGCAAGGCCTCGGGGATGTTCGGCACCAAGATGCGCTCTGTGATCCAGTCGGCCAATCCTGCCGGGATCGCGGCAATCGTTGCCCAGCAGTTCGAAGTTGGCCGCCAGATTATCGGTCATGGTCTGATGCCGATCATCGAGCCGGAAGTGAACATCAAGGCAGATGACCGGGCGCAGTCCGAACAGCTTCTGCTGGCTGAAACCATGCGCGCGCTGGATGCGCTGCCCGATGGCGAGCAGGTGATGCTGAAACTGTCGCTGCCGGTCGAAGCCAATCTCTACCAGCCGCTGGTCGATCACCCCAAGGTGCTGCGCGTGGTCGCCTTGTCCGGCGGATTCAGCCGGGAAGAAGCCTGCGCGCATCTGGCCAGGAACAGCGGGATGATCGCCAGTTTCAGCCGTGCCCTGCTCGAGGAATTGCGGGCCGGAATGGACGACGCCGAATTCGATGCGGCGCTGGCGAAGGCAATCGACGAGATACAGGCGGCATCGGTCGCAGGATAACGGGCTTGGCGGCGGCCAGTCTGCACGGTAAGTGCGCGCCATGTCCAACACCGTCACCCGCTGCCAGCTCTATCTGATTTCCCCCCTTGATGTCGGTGGGGACTTTCCCGCGCGTCTCGAACGCGCCCTTTCCGCGCCGGAGGGGAAAAGCCCGATTACCGCGTTCCAGTTCCGCGTGAAAGGCATCGGCCAGCACGAGGCCGCGGAACTCGCCAAGCCGCTCCAGGAAATCTGTGCGGCGCATGATGTCGCCTTCATCGTCAATGACGACGTCGCGCTGGCCAAGCGCCTCGGTGCCGATGGTGTGCATCTGGGCCAGCAGGACGGTTCGGTTCGCGATGCGCGTGAGGAGTTGGGCCGCGAAGCGCAGATCGGAGTGACCTGTCACGGCAGCCGGCATCTCGCGATGGAAGCGGGTGAAAATGGCGCGGATTATGTCGCTTTCGGCGCGTTCTTCCCCAGCACCACCAAGCAGGCCGACCATACCGCTGACATCGAACTGATCGAGTTCTGGAGCGGATTGTTCGAAATCCCGAGCGTCGCGATTGGGGGGATCACGCCGGAAAATTGTGCGCCCATCATCGCCGCGGGCGTCGACTTCATCGCGGCTTCCGGCGCTGTCTGGAACGGCGACGAGGTGGCTGCGGTACGGGCGTTTACCGAGGCCATTCGGTCGGTCGAGGTCAACCGCCGGGGCGAATGAATGCCGGTCGGCTAACTCCCGCGACCAAGCAGCGCCACTGAAGCGCGATAACTGGCGCAACGGAAACCAATCGCCGGGCGAGAGGTTCTATTCCCGATACCTGCTTCCGATCCGGTGGGAGCGCGACAAGGGAATTTTCATGCGCAATATCTTCATCTCCGCGTCGATTCTGGCGCTTGCCGCTTGCGGCTTCAGCAGTACCGATTCAGACCCCGACGAAACCCAGGTAGCGACAGCAGAGGTAAGCAAGCCGGACAACCTTGCCGACGAAATGGCGTCGCGCGATGATGCCATGGGCGGTGACCAGACCGATGAAATTCCCGATAGTTCGGAGCGGCCGGTGATGCAGGCGCAGGTGGTTCTGGACCGTCAAGGGTTCGGCCCGGGCGTAATCGACGGCAAGATGGGAGCATCCACCGAGAACGCCTTGAGGGGCTTTCAGGAGGCGAACGGTCTGAAGGTCACCGGGGAATTGGATGAAGCGACGAAGCAGAAGCTGGCCGCATGGAATAAAGTCCCCGCGACCCGGATCGTTACTATCCCCGCAAGCTGGAGCAGGCTGACCTTCAAGGAGGTACCGGAGAGTCCGAAAAAGCAGGCCGAAATGGAGCGGCTGGGCTACAATTCCCTTGATGAAAAGCTGGCCGAACGGTTTCACACAACCATCGAGGTGCTCAAGAGCCTGAACCCGGGGGGCAAGCCGGCCGGACCCCAGAACGCGGCTTCGGCAGCCGGGCAATCCTCTGCCAATGCGCAGCCTGATGAGGAAAAGCCGGTCACGGCGTCCGTGTTTTCTCCGGGGCAGACGATCCGCGTGCCGAACATCGGTGCCGACCGCATCGTTCCCGGCGCGATCGAAAACCAGGACTGGGCAAAAACTCTGGCCTCTCTGGGCGTGGGCAGCGAACAGCCCGAGGCGGACCGGGTGGTGGTCAGCAAATCTGGCGGAACGCTCAAGGTGTTCGACGCTCAGGACAAGCTCGTTGCCCTGTTCACTGTCACCACAGGCTCGGAAAACGATCCCCTGCCGCTGGGCGAATGGAAGGTGAACGGGACGGCTTACAATCCGCCGTTTGCCTACGATCCCGAACTGTTCTGGGATGTTCCTGACGACGACGCCAAGCAGCAATTGCCGCCTGGACCGAACGGTCCGGTAGGCGTGGTCTGGATCGATCTTTCCAAGGAGCATTACGGCATCCACGGTACTCCCGAACCGCAAACCATCGGGCGGGCGGAGAGCCATGGCTGCGTGCGTCTGACCAATTGGGATGCGGCGCGGCTGGCGGGGATGGTAAGTCCGGGCACAAAGGTGCTATTCGAAGCCTGATATGGCAACTAACTGGATCGATCGCACACTGACCATCGTCATCACCGCCACGGTGACTTCCGCCTTGTGGATCACTGCGGGCGGCACCTTGATGGAAATGGCGGACAGCGAGGGCCAGCGCAAGGCAACCCGGCCCGCAGACGCTGCGCCGAGCCCGCAGCCGGTGGCAGACCCAAGCCCCGCTGCAGAGAGCGGGGAACTGACCGAAGGTGGATCTGCGCTCGACCAGGGCGGAGTCATTCGCGCCGGTGCAGAGCGAAACGGAAACTTGATGGTTCCGGTATTGAACGTCCGGCCGTCCGACCTGACCGATTCGTTTACCGACGCCCGCAGCGACACGGCCAGCCTGCATGAAGCGATCGACATCATGGCGCCCGAGGGGACGACGGTGGTGGCGGCAGCACCCGGCACCATCGAGAAACTGTTCACTTCCAAGGCGGGCGGCAAGACGATCTATGTCCGATCGCCCGACCGGCTGACGATCCATTATTACGCGCATCTGTCCGATTATGCGCAGGGCCTGAAAGAAGGGCAGCGTATTCGCCGGGGGCAACGTCTCGGCGGGGTTGGTAGCACAGGCAACGCATCGCCGGATGCCCCGCATCTGCATTTCGCGATCCTGCGGACTACTGCCGATGCCGAATGGTGGGAGCCGGCCAACGCGCTGAACCCCTACACGCTGCTCACCAGGAAATAGTCGCCTGAAGCGGGAGCGCTGCTACCGCGCGAAGCCCGAGCGGACGCAGCGCACCCGTCCCGGCTCGCCGTTGTCGTCGATCCAGCGAAGCGTGCCCGACCCGGTTCGTTCGAACTTGAGCCCTTTCATCGGCCCACGGGTGAATGTCACCTGGGTGCCGGTCAGCAGATAAGTGCCGCTACCCTGATGTGTGCGGTAGGTCGAACCATTGCCAATGGTGAAATTCCGGTCCTCGAGCGGGATCCACGCGGCCCCTGCGGCATCGCCGGGCAGGGCGCAGCGATATTGCCCCTGAGGCAGCGTGTCGAGCCTCCCTCCGGGCGCCGCGACCGTAGCACCGGCGGGAACTGCGACGGTCGCCAGAAAGATCAAAGCCATTCTATTCATCGGCGCAAGTCCTATCAGCCAGCCCGGCGACATGCCAGCTATCCTTGCCGCACGGGCAGACGTGGGTTAAGGGCGCGGCCACGATTGGGGCGCAGCGCCCGTATATTACGAAAAGCAAGGTTTACGGCTCATGAAAATCAGCGGCGTGGACATCCGTCCCGGCAACATTATCGAATACGAAACCGGCATCTGGAAAGTCGGCAAGATCCAGCACACCCAGCCGGGCAAGGGCGGGGCCTACATGCAGGTCGAAATGAAGAACCTGGTCGATGGCCGCAAGACCAACGTGCGCTATCGCAGCGCCGATACCGTGGAGAAGGTCCACCTCGACACCAAGGACTTCCAGTTCCTCTATGCAGAAGGCGACAGCCTGATTTTCATGGACAAGGAAAATTACGAACAGATCACCCTGCCCAGGGATTTGCTCGGCGACGCCGCGGCATTCCTGACCGACGGGATGGATGTATCGCTCGAACTGTATGACGAAAAACCGATCAGCGTTGCTTTGCCCGACCAGGTCGAAGCAACAATTGTCCAGGCCGATGCCGTGGTCAAGGGTCAGACCGCTTCTTCCAGCTACAAGCCGGCCGTGCTTGAAAACGGCGTGCGCGTCATGGTGCCGCCCCATATCGAGAGCGGAACCCGCATCGTGGTCGATGTTTATGACCGCACCTATGTCGGCAAGGTTAGCTGAGCCGCCATGCACTTATCCGGTGTAATACGAGTCATGTCACGCGCCGCCCGCAAGGCCGCCGCGCGCCTTCGCCGTGATTTCGGCGAAGTGGCACATCTGCAGGTGAGCCGCAAGGGTCCCGCGGATTTCGTTTCCAAAGCCGACCAGCGTTCTGAACGCATCCTGTATGACGAACTGCTGGCGGCGCGCCCCGACTGGGGCTTCGTGCTGGAAGAAGCGGGCGTCATCGAAGGTGATCCGGGCAAACCGCGGTGGATCATCGACCCGCTGGATGGCACCAGCAATTTCCTCCACGGCATTCCGCATTTCGCGATCTCCATCGCGGCGCAGGAACCCAAGCTGGACGGCAGTGGCTGGGGCGATGTGTTCGCAGGAGTGATCTATCAGCCGATTACCGATGAGACATTCTGGGCGGAAAAGACGCGCGGCTCCTGGCTGCAGGATGCGCGGCTGCGTGTGTCCTCCCGCCAGAGCCTGTCGGATTCGCTGATCGCCACCGGAATCCCGTTCCAGGGCCATGGCAGTTTCGCGGAATGGTCGAAAATCTTCGCCGCCGTGGGTCCGCAAGTTGCCGGTGTCCGCCGGTTCGGGGCCGCCTCGCTTGATCTCGCTTGGCTGGCGCAGGGCCGGTATGACGGGTTCTGGGAAAGCGGTCTGAGTGACTGGGATACCGCCGCCGGCTGCCTGCTGGTGCGCGAGGCGGGCGGTTTCGTCAGCGATTACCGTGGGCGGAGCTTACCCATTCATTCCGAGCAGGTCGTCGCGGGTAACGACGTCATCCATTCACGCTTGCACAAATTGGTGGCGGGTGCGCTGAAGGCGTAACGCGGAATGCTTGAAGTCGCGGCGAAGCGGGGTTAAGCAGCCGCGCGATCCGCAAGAGAGTGCCCCTGTGGTGGAATCGGTAGACGCGCTCGACTCAAAATCGAGTTCCTAACGGAGTGCCAGTTCGAGTCTGGCCAGGGGCACCATTCACTGCTTGCTCGGCGCATTTTGCGACCGGACGCGAGCAAAATCCCAGATGCCAGGCATTCGCCACTCGGGCTCCAACCCCTTGCGATCGCCGAATTCGCTTGTGTTTAGTGCCGCGCTTTGGGATTCGCACCGCCACACGATGTTGAGCATTCCCTCCTTCCACGCGATTGCGGCCATGGTGGTGACGATTGCGATGTTTGTGGCCTTTGCCCGCGGGCGGATGACCACAGAAATCGTCTCGCTGCTGACCATCGCGGTGATTGCGGTGGGCCTGTATTTCTTCCCGCTGGAGGGGACCGGGCCGACCGACGGGCTGGTTCTGGCATTTTCGGGCTTCGGGCATTACGCGTTGATCACCATCTGCGCGCTGATGATTATGGGGCGCGGCCTGGTCGTCACCGGTGCTCTGGAACCGGCGGCCAGATTCCTCGAAAGTGTATTCAAGATCAATTTGCAGCTTGGTCTGCTGGTGTCGCTGCTGCTGGCGTTCTCCCTGTCGATGATCATTAACGACACGCCGGTGCTGGTGCTGCTGCTACCGATCTTCGTTTCCCTGGCGGCGCGCGGGGCGCTTCCAGCGTCCAAGACGCTGATCCCGCTTAACGCTGCGGTGCTGATCGGCGGGATGGCGACCACCATCGGTACCTCGACAAACCTGCTGGTCGTGTCGATTGCGTCAGATCTGGGGATGCCGCCGATCGGGGTGTTCCAGTTCACTCCCATCGTGATGATGGCGGCAGTCGTCGCTCTGCCCTATCTGTGGTTGATCATGCCGCGCCTGCTCAGCGATAACCGGGTGGCCAAGGACGGCGGGATGCGGCGGTTTCACTGCCGTCTGCGGATAGGCGAGAACAGTCCGCTAATCGGGCGCGATATCTCCTCAATTGTAGGTAAGATGCCTGCAGATCTGGAATTCATCGATCCGCCAGCCGGTGCACTTCACGCTCAGCAGAGATTGCGCATTACGGGTACGCATGAAGCGCTGGAGGAAGCGATGCGTTCGCTTCAGGGCGAGGCGGCTCCCGCTTGGGTGCTGGCGCGTATCCGCCGCAATGCATCGGCAAGTCGCGAAGATATCACCGTGGTGGAGATGGCCGTGACCGCGGATTCCCGGTTGATCCGGCGTACCCTGCCCACCTCGGGAATTGCCGACCTTTATGGCGTCGCCGTGCTGGGTATCCACCGCCCGCGTACGGTCATGGGGGAGGAACCTGCGGACGCCGCGGGTGCCGACATCCAAATTGCGGAGGGTGATGTCCTGCTGGTGATGGGCCTGCAAGCCGATCTGCAGGAGTTTGCCCGCGCCGACAGCCTGCTGATCCTCGACGGAGCGCGGGAATTGCCGCGCCGGTCGAAGGCCGTCCTGGCCGGGGCCATCATGGTCGGATCGGTCGGCACGGCGTCGATCGGCCTGTTCCCGATTGCGATCTCCGCCCTGGCCGGGGCGATCCTGATGTTCGTGACCGGCTGTGTGAAGTTCGACCGGGTGGGCCGCGCGCTGTCCGCCAAGGTGATCGTGCTGGTCGCGGCGAGCATTGCCATCGGGCGCATCATCCTCGACAGCGGCGCTGCGGCATGGCTGGGCGAAACGCTGTCGCTAGGCCTGCAGTTCCTGCCGCCGGCGATGGTGCTGGCGATGATCATGCTGTTCGTGACCCTGCTGACCAATTTCGCCTCCAACGCGACCGCCGCGACCGTCGGCACCCCGATCGCATTCAATATCGCCACCCAGCTCGGCCTGCCGCCCGAACCGCTGATTCTGGCGGTGCTGTTCGGCTGCAATCTGTGTTATGCCACCCCGATCGCCTATCAGACCAACATGCTGATCATGGCGGAGGGAAGTTACGAATTCAGGGACTATATTCGCACCGGCGTGCCGCTGGTCCTGCTGATGACGACGACATTATCGATCCTGCTGGTGATGACCTACGGAATGTAGGCCGGCGGGACGCAAGGGAGACTGAAATGCTCAAGAAATTCCTGCTGCCCGCGATTGCCGCTGCCGCCCTGACCGCGCCGAGTAGCGCGCTAGCGGACGAATTGCGCGATGCCGTCGCATCCGACATGCCGCAGCTGATGGACCTCTACCGCGATCTTCACGAGCACCCGGAACTGAGTTTCGAGGAAGTCAAAACCGCCGCCAAGCTGGCCGCGCGGATGCGGGCGCTCGGCTTCGAAGTGACCGAAGGCGTGGGCAAGACCGGCGTTGTCGCGGTAATGCGCAATGGCGAGGGCCCCACGGTGATGCTCCGCGCCGATATGGACGGACTTCCGGTGACCGAGCAGACCGGGCTGCCCTATGCCTCCAAACAGGTCGCGGTTCCGGCATCCGGCGTGGAAACCGGCGTGATGCACGCCTGCGGCCACGATACCCACATGACCGCCTGGATCGGCACCGCGCAATTGCTGGCGGAACGCAAGGGTGAATGGTCCGGCACGCTGGTGATGATCGGCCAGCCGGCGGAGGAAATCGGGCTCGGCGCGAAAGCGATGCTGGACGACGGGCTCTATACCCGCTTCCCCAAGCCCGAAGCGGTGCTGGCGTTCCACGATGCGGCGCAGTTCCCCGCCGGGATGATCGGCTATTCGCCCGGCTTCGCGCTCGCCAATGTCGATAGCGTGGACATCCATGTGAAGGGCGTCGGCGGCCACGGAGCCTACCCGCACACCACCAAGGATCCGATTGTGCTCGCCAGCGCCATGGTGATGAAATTCCAGACGCTGGTCAGCCGCGAAAGCAGCCCGCTGGACCCGGCGGTGATCACGGTGGGCAGTTTCCATTCCGGCTTCAAGCACAACATCATTTCCGACGAGGCGAAGCTGCAACTGACCGTGCGGTCCTATAGCGACGAATCGCGCAAACTGCTGCTCGACGGGATCAGCCGCATCGCCAAGGGCGAGGCCATTGCCGCCGGAATGCCGGAGGACCGGATGCCGGTGGTGACGCTGGAGAAGGACTACACGCCCTCAACCTATAATTCGCCGGAATTCACCGAGAGCGTGATGGCCGGTTTCCGCGAACGGTTCGGCGAAGCGCGGGTGATGAAGGTGCCCTCGGTCATGGGCGGCGAGGATTTCAGCCAGTTCCTGCGCGCATCGCCCGACGACACGAAATCGCTGATCTTCTGGGTCGGCGGCGTGCCGCAGGCGGAATTCGAGCGGGCCCAGGCGGGCGAAATCAGCCTTCCATCACTCCACAGCCCCTATTGGGCCCCCGATGCGGAGAAAGTGATCGCCACCGCCACCGAAGCCATGACGGCCGCGACGCTTGATCTGATGGGATTGGCGAACGTACAGTAAATTCTAGTGGATCATCGAGGGAACAGGCCCGCGACCGCCGAGGGTGACACAAGTGACACATCCAACATTTACTGTCCGCCACCAGAATCCGCGCAAAACTGCGGGTTTCGAGGGGGCAGGGTGACACATTCGGCCCGTGGAGAAAATAAAATCCTGTAACGCCGTTCTATGCGAAAATTTCCTACAAGGCCCCGCGAAGCCGTGGCACCCGCGAGGAAAAACTAAGCCTGCGGCAAGTCCGATATTCACATGTCAAAGAGCCAGCAATTCGCGAGGCAACGGTAACAGGCCGCTTGAGTGTAGGAAAATCCTTGGACTGCGGGATCGCGCGGCACGAGAAAGGCTAATTACTTTTGTGTCCCCGGAATTGGAATTCAAGATTGTGGCGCGGGCTGGGGAGTGAGGGTGAGTGAGGGGATCAAGTTTGCTGGCGGCGGAAACTAACCTTCCCCCCTCCCTGGAGGGAGGGGCCGGGGGTGGGTGTACGGCGCTGATGGCGCGCGTCCATCGCCGGTCCAAAGTGTGTTTCACGCGGAGACGGGCAGTGGCCTAAGCCAGTTGAGCGAGCAGAGCCTGAATTGAGTATACTGTCCCTGGAATTACACGTGCCCCTGGAATAGTGCAAACCGGCAGAGTTGCAGCTTGGATGGCAAGTGGTGTGCAATTTGAGTTCGCCAAACAGTCGTAGGCATTGAGAGCGCCAAGCCCGACTTCCAAGCCAAGCTTGCCAAGTTGTAGAGCACCACCGGCCGGAGCGCCTACTCCTGTAAGTGTCACTGCTACCGACGCAACATCAGCCACTATTGCCAGTCCTTCTAGCGCGCCTCTGACATAAGAACCCCCAACGGTAGACCCACAGTCATCACTTTGCGGCAAGTGAGGAAGCTGACGAGCAGGCTACCTTCTGAGCAAGAATCTCCTTCCCCTCCTTGCTCATGAAGCTTAGTCGATCATCGCCAAAGTATTTGTCAGATGGCCTAACAATGACGCCTTGGCCATCTTCTACTGAGAATCGAATGGACCGGCCCTCGATGCGCGGCCATATCGCGGGACGCACTAGAATGAAATCCCCCCATTTGTCTCTGCGGAATTGGATTTCTAAATGGCGGTGGATAGATGAGATCATGATAAGATTTTTATCTACAGTGAGCTGCGTACCATCTTGGAAGGCGTAACATCCAAGGTAAGGTTCAAAATCTTTTATTGGAACGCCGGATTCTTCTAAGCCTGAACAAGATCCTACAGTCGCAGCTATTGCCAAGACACAAAAGATTTTGGTCATTGGCCGCCCAATACGCAGTTAGAGATCGACGTCTTCGTCACTCCCGAACTTGCGCCTACCCCTGGCGACGACAATCCAACATCGTAACCGATAAAATTGCCGTCCAAATTAAAGCTAGCGGAACCATTCAGAAAACCAATGGTCAAGCTGTTCAATTGTGCGGCGCCAGCTAACGAAGCCAAGCTTTCGAAATGTCCTCCAGTTATAGTACCGCCACTTTCAATACCAATAACCGCTCCAACGGTGACAAATCGACCTGTCGTTCCAGTCTTCAGATTCCGAAAGACCCCCACGCTCCCGGTTAAACCACCGACCAATGAATTCCGGGCAATAATTCCGGGGACAGTATACTTAATTGCCATTCCCCGCCTCCTTGCGCGGTTTCGGGCCTCGCCTGAATGGCCGCAGACGTTGGCCGATAGCAGCCTCCTGCCGTTTGATCCATTCGTCCGCTGCCAGCGGTCGGCCTGTGCGCAAGCGGGCCTCGATCGCCTCGGCTACGGCTTCCCCTTCTGCTCCGACACCACCCGCACCAAGCCCGTGCCGCAGCATCGCCTGCCAATTGGGCGCGGTGCCTGCAAGAGCCTCCATGTCAGTGAGCGGATCGAGCCGTGTGCGCCCCCCCTGGATATGGCTCTTCGCGCTCGACCAGGGCCAGTCCTCGGCCCGCTCGACCATCTTTGCCGACACCGGATTATTCTCGACATAGCGCACCGCCGCCATCAGATGGTCTTCATCCATCGGGTAACTCGCGAACCGGCCCTGGAACAGATGCCCGCGCCAGCCCTCGCGAAAGTTCACCATCCGGGTGTAGCGCCGATGCGCCTCTCCCAACGTCGCCCGCAGGCCGTCCTCGACCTGCGGCACGAGGATCAGATGGACATGATTGTCCATCAGGCACCACGCCAGACAACGTGTGCCGCTCGCCCGGGTCGCCTCCGCCACCAGCCGGAGATACTCGCGCCGGTCGTCATCCGAAAAGAACACCGGCAAGCGCCGATTGCCGCGCTGGGTTACGTGATGCGGGACATCGGGAACGACAATGCGAGCAAGACGGGCCATCGCACCATGGCTAGGCCTAACGAGTGAGAGCGTCAATTAAGTATACTG
Organism: Allopontixanthobacter sp.; assembly: GCF_034376665.1. Classification (NCBI taxonomy): domain Bacteria; kingdom Pseudomonadati; phylum Pseudomonadota; class Alphaproteobacteria; order Sphingomonadales; family Erythrobacteraceae; genus Allopontixanthobacter; species Allopontixanthobacter sp. The sequence continues at coordinate 11,270 of NZ_JAXMJI010000017.1, forward strand.
TCCCCGGAATTCTTCGATTGCAACAATCGGTCACCCTTCTCGTTTGGGGCACTTCATGGTGCCCGTGCCAAGAAGGAGAGTGGCTACATCAATTACGCGGTGTCCCCGGAACTTGATGCCGTTTCAAGCGTGAACTTCGGTGCACGAGTTCACGCGGATTCCTTGCGACCCGAGATTTTGTAGAAAATCATATAATTGTGCTTTAATCATTTTTGCCGGAGGAGGTCCAAACTGGTAATCTGCACAAACAAAGATCGAACCATCACTTGAGTTTTCTAGACAGAAACGTGTTAACATTTCAAACTCTCGCAACGTAGGGCCGTCAAACTTTATCAAAGGCGGGCCGTCGACAATGTCTTCAAACAGTGCCCGGTAACCTGGCTTGCCTATGAATTCCCGATCAAATATATGAACAATCGATCCATCGATTTTCGAATAAAGCTCATCCTCCCAAAGTGACGGGGATTTGTCACTTTTTATTTCCGAGCTAAATTCAATCCCGAGGTGCTCGCCACTGAAAGTGGCTATTGGAATACTTGAGTTGAACACAATTTCTAACGTTATCATAGACCGGGTTTTCCATCCGCAATCCAATTTTCATAAACCTCAGCGATGAATTCATCAGACATATCTGTAATTCCGGGGACAGTATACTTAATTGCCATTCCCCGCCTCCTTGCGCGGTTTCGGGCCTCGCCTGAAAGGCCGCAGACGTTGGCCGATAGCAGCCTCCTGCCGTTTGATCCATTCGTCCGCTGCCAGCGGTCGGCCTGTGCGCAAG
>NZ_JAXMJI010000018.1:0-19008 GCF_034376665.1 Allopontixanthobacter sp.
CCGGGGCGAGTGCGCCCTTTGCCAGAGCCGCTCCGCCGAGGATGATCGCCGGACGTTCCGCGCCCTTGAACGCTTCGGACACCGGTTTGGGCAATTTGCCGAGAACAGCGACATCATCGCCGAGGAATGTCGCCGGAAAGGTCGTTTCCCATTCGGGTCCGACGACGAACACCTTGGCCCCGCGTTTCACCGCCTTGCGCAGCCGCGCGTTGACCAGCGCGGCTTCCCAGCGCACGTGGCTGCCGACGATCAGGATGGCGTCGGCGGTTTCGATGCCGGCAAAGGTTGAATTGAACGCGACCGCAGCCAGATTGGACACGTCGTAATCCATCCCGGTCTGGCGGCCTTCGAGCAAAGTGCTGCCCATCGCGCCGAGCAGCGCCCTGGCGGCGAACATCGTTTCGCAATCGACCAGATCGCCCGCAATCGCGGCGATGTTCTTGCCCGGTTTCGCGGCGGCGATAGCCTTGAAAGCCTCGTCCCAGCTTGCCTCGGCCAGTTTGCCGGATTTGCGAATCCATACCTTGTCGAGGCGGCGGCGGGTGAGGCCGTCAACCATGTAGCGGCCCTTGTCGGACAGCCACTCCTCGTTCACCTCGTCATTGATCCGCGGCAATGCGCGCATCACTTCGCGGCCCCGGCTGTCGAGCCGGATATTCGCGCCGACCGCGTCGGAGACGTCGATGCTGAGCGTCTTCTTCAGCTCCCAAGGGCGCGCTTCGAAAGCGTAGGGGCGCGACGTCAAGGCACCGACCGGACACAGGTCGATCACATTCGCGCTCAACTCATGCGTCGCAGCGCGTTCCAGATAGGTGGTGATCTGCATATCCTCGCCGCGGTACAGCGCGCCGATTTCGTCCACACCGGCAATTTCTTCTGAGAAGCGCACGCAGCGGGTGCAATGGATGCAGCGGGTCATGATCGTCTTGATCAGCGGGCCCATGTATTTCTCGGTCACCGCCCGCTTGTTGGCGGTATAGCGCGAACCGCCGCGGCCATAGGCGACCGACTGATCCTGCAGATCGCATTCACCACCCTGATCGCAGATCGGGCAATCGAGCGGGTGGTTGATCAGCAGGAATTCCATCACGCCTTCGCGCGCGGTCTTGACCAGGGGCGTGTCGGTGCGGATTTCCTGACCGTCGGTGGCAGGCAAAGCGCAGGACGCCTGCGGCTTTGGCGGCCCCGGCTTCACTTCGACCAGACACATGCGGCAATTACCCGCGATGCTCAGCCGTTCGTGATAGCAGAACCGCGGAATTTCCTTTCCCGCCAGCTCGCACGCCTGCAGCACGGTGGCACCGGCGGGAACCTCGATTTCGACGCCATCAACGGTGACTTTAGGCATTCGGTGCCCCCGTCCGAGCCAGCGCCCATCGATCAAGATGGTTCACTATAAGTGCCGAAAACAACAGCGTTGCCGACGTCGCAAATGGCGACAATGCGGCGAGGAGCAAATTTCCAGGTTCGGTGTAGTTGCTGACATTTGGATTGGGCTCAAACAATTCAATGCCCGCAAAGTCGACAAGCGTGACGAAACTGGAGATGAGGGCGGCCACGAAAAAGGCGAGGGCAAGCCCGAACAAGAGCCGAGCACCCCGTTTCATCGACCACGCAAACATCCGTTCAAAGCTCATTCCGCAGCCTCCCGCACAACTTCGTCATTGCGAGCGTAGCGGGCCAAAGGCGGCCATAGGCCAACCAATCCATGGTGCAGCGCCATGGATTGCCGCGTCGCCTGCGGCTCCTCGCAATGACGAGAAATCATTGGCCCGTTCACTCCGCCGCCTCCCGCACGTTCTCATGAATACGCCGCTCCAACTCGGGGCGGAAGTGCCGGATCAGGCCCTGGATCGGCCATGCTGCTGCATCGCCGAGCGCACAAATTGTATGGCCTTCAACCTGCTTGGTGACCTGCTGCAGCATGTCGATTTCCTCGATCGCGGCGTCTCCGGTGCGCAGGCGCTCCATCATCCGCCACATCCAGCCGGTGCCCTCGCGGCAGGGGGTGCATTGGCCGCAGCTTTCGTGCTTGTAGAAATAGCTGATCCGGCTGATCGCGCGCACGATGTCGGTGCTCTTGTCCATCACGATTACCGCCGCGGTGCCGAGGCCCGATCCGACGGCCTTCAGCCCGTCGAAATCCATCGGTGCGTCCATGATGTCGGCCGCCGGAACCAGCGGGACGGACGAACCGCCGGGGATCACCGCCAGCAGATTATCCCAACCCCCGCGGATGCCGCCGCAATGCTTTTCGATGAGCTCGCGGAAGGGAATGCTCATTTCCTCTTCGACGACGCAGGGTTTGTCCACATGGCCGCTGATCTGGAACAGCTTGGTGCCGTGGTTGCCCTCATTGCCGAAGCTGGAGAACCATGATGCGCCGCGCCGCAGGATCGTGGGGACCACCGCGATGCTCTCGACATTGTTGACCGTGGTCGGGCAGCCATAGAGCCCCGCGCCCGCCGGAAACGGCGGCTTGAGGCGCGGCTGGCCCTTCTTGCCTTCCAGGCTCTCGATCATCGCGGTTTCTTCGCCGCAGATGTATGCGCCCGCGCCGCGGTGCATGAACACGTCGAAATCATAGCCGCTGCCGCTGGCATTCTTGCCGATCAGCCCGGCGGCGTAGGCCTCGTCGATCGCGGCCTGCAGTGTCTGGGCTTCGCGGATATACTCGCCGCGAATGTAGATATAGGCGGCGCGCGCGCATCGCGAAACCGGCGATCAGCGCGCCCTCAATCAGCTTGTGCGGATCGTGCCGGATGATCTCACGATCCTTGCACGAACCGGGCTCGGATTCGTCGGCGTTGATGACCAGGAAAGACGGGCGGCCATCCTTGCTTTCCTTGGGCATGAACGACCACTTGAGGCCGGTGGGGAAGCCCGCCCCGCCCCGCCCGCGCAGGCCAGATGCCTTCATCTCGTCGATGATGGCGTCGTTGCCGCGCGCGATTATCGCCTTGGTATCATCCCAATCGCCGCGTTTCTGCGCAGCTTTCAGGCCCCAGTCCTGAAAGCCGTAGAGATTGGTGAAAATGCGGTCTTTGTCCTGAAGGCTCATGCTGCGCACCTCCCTTCTCCCATGAGGGAGAAGGATACGAAGCCTTGCGCCCATTGGGCGCTAGGCGAAGTTGGATGTGGGTGTTCGGCGGCAGTGGAACGATCTACGCCGAACCCCCACCCCCGGCCCCTCCCCAAGGGGAGGGGAGTTGGTTGGAGATGCACTTTGAACATCACCATTCACCCCGGTAATCGTGGTTCTCGGTGACCATTTCCTTGAGCGTAGTCGGACCGCCGGAAGGTTCGGAGGTGTGCCGGCCCGGTTCCTGCGTGCCTTCCTTCGGGGTCTCGCCCGCCGCCAGCGCATCCAGCACCGCGTCCAGGCGTTCGACCGTCAAATCCTCGTAATTACCGTCGTTGATCTGGACCATCGGCGCGGTGGCGCAATTGCCCATGCATTCGACTTCGGTGAGGGTCCACAGCCCGTCGGCGGAGACTTCGCCCTTCGCCATCCCGCGTTTCTTGCAGGCGGCAATAATATCGTCCGATCCGCGCAGCATGCAGGGCGTCGTGCCGCATACCTGCACATGGAATTTGCCCACCGGAACAAGGTTGTACATGAAATAGAACGTCGCGACTTCGAGCACGCGGATCACCGGCATGTCGAGATATTTCGCGACATACTCAATCACCGGCATCGGCAGCCAGCCCTGTGTGCCGGTTTCCTCGCCCACCTGGCGCTGCGCCAGATCGAGCAGCGGCATCACCGCCGATTTCTGGCGGCCTTCGGGGTAGGACGCGATCGCCTTGTCGGCCTTGGCCTTCCACGCGGGCGAGAACGCGAACGCGCCCCAGCGCTCGCGCAGCTCAGGGGTATCGGGTGCGAGGGAACGGTGAGCCATTAGATGAAATCCAACTTTTCGCGCGTGAGATTAGAAGGCGTGTCACCGGTGTTGGGCTCGCCTTCTTTGTCCATGAAAAGTATGTGGCATTCGTCTTCCGCAAAGGGACGGTGTTCGGTTCCCCTGCGGACGACTACCATTTCGCCGGCACCGAAATGCCGGACACCATCACGAAATTCGATGCCCATATTGCCGCTCAGGACGAGAAACATCTCGTCGGTTTCGGTGTGCGCATGCCAGACAAAATCGCCTTTGATTTTGGCCAGCCGTATCTCGTTGCCGTTATAATGGCCAACGATGCGCGGATCCCAATGCTCGTCGATTTTCGACAACTTTTCCGCCAGATTCACAATTTTCGGAGCTCCGCTCACCGGTCACACTCCCCGAACACCACATCGATCGCGCCGAGGATGGCGGTTGCGTCGGGCAGCATGTGGCCGCGGCTCATGAAGTCCATTGCCTGCAAATGGCTGAAGGCGGTCGGGCGGATCTTGCAGCGATAGGGTTTGTTCGACCCGTCCGACACCAGATAGACGCCAAATTCGCCCTTGGGGCTTTCGGTCGCCACGTAGACCTCGCCAGCGGGGACATGGAAGCCTTCGGTGTAGAGCTTGAAGTGGTGGATCAGCGCTTCCATCGACTGCTTCATTTCGCCGCGTTTGGGCGGGACGATCTTGCGGTCGTCGCTCGCGACTGGGCCTTCGGGCATTTCGGCGAGGCATTGCTTGATGATCTTGGCGCTCTGATACACTTCCTGCACCCGGACCATGAACCGGTCATAGCAATCCGAATTGGTGCCAACCGGAATTTCGAAATCCATCCGGTCATAGACATCGTAAGGCTGCGACTTGCGGATATCCCACGGCACGCCCGCAGCGCGGATCATCGGACCGGAAAAGCCCCAGGCAATCGCGTCCTGCTTCGACACCACCGCGATATCAACATTGCGCTGCTTGAAGATCCGGTTGTCGGTCACCAGGCTCATCGCGTCACCGAACAATTCGGGCAGCCGCGTATCGACCCAGTCACCGATATCGGTCAGCAGTTTCAGCGGCACATCCTGATGCACACCGCCGGGGCGGAACCATGCCGAATGCATCCGTGCGCCGCTGGCCCGCTCGAAGAAGTTCATGCAGTCTTCGCGCAGCTCGAACACCCAAAGATTGGGCGTCATCGCGCCGACATCCATCACATGCGCACCGATGTTGAGCATGTGATTGGAAATGCGCGTCAGCTCGGCGAACAGCACCCGCAGATATTGCGCGCGGATCGGCACTTCGAGATTGAGCAGCTTCTCGATCGCCAGCACATAGGAATGTTCCTGGCACAGCGGCGAAACGTAATCGAGCCGGTCGAAATAGGGCAGCGCCTGAAGGTAGGTCTTGTGCTCGATCAGCTTTTCGGTGCCGCGGTGTAGCAGGCCGACATGCGGATCGATCCGTTCGATGATCTCGCCATCGAGCTCCATCACCATCCGCAAGACGCCGTGCGCCGCGGGATGCTGGGGACCGAAGTTGATCGTGTAATTGGTGATCACCTCGTCGCCGGTGGTGGGCGACTGTTCAAGCTGCATGGTCACTTCTTGCCTCCCTTCGGTTCGGTGGCGGCTTTGGTGTCCTTGGCTTTGCCCTTGCGCGGCTTGCGATCGGGGCGGTCTTCGGTCGGTTCGGGCGCATCGGGTTCCGCAATGGGCACCGAATCCTTCTTCGAGCGCTTGGCAGCGGCCTTGTTCGCCGCCTTGCCCGCGCCGGTGTCGGACGTCTTCTCGGTGACCTTGGGTTCGTTAACCGGCGGAACGTCCGCTTTCTCGTCACCCGGAAGGACATATTCCGCGCCTTCCCAGGGCGACATGAAATCGAATTGCCTCAGTTCCTGAGTCAGTTCGACCGGTTCGTACACCACCCGCTTTTCTTCCTCGGAATAGCGCAGTTCGGTATAGCCGGTAAGCGGGAAGTCCTTGCGGAAGGGATGCCCTTCGAAGCCGTAATCGGTCAGGATGCGGCGCAGGTCGGTATTGCCCGCGAACAGCACGCCGTACATGTCGAAGACCTCGCGCTCCAGCCAGCCGGCGTTGGGCCAAAGCGTGGTGACGGTGGGCACCGGGGTTGCCTCGTCGGTCGTGACCTTGACCATAATCCGGTGGTTTTTCGTCAGGCTCAGCAGCATATACACGACTTCGAACCGTTCGGCCCGCTGCGGGTAATCGACCCCGGCCATTTCCATCAGCTGCTGGTATTCGTGATCGTCGCGCAACAGCCGGAGCACGTCTTCGATCCGGTCCCGCTGCACCGTGAACAGGATTTCGCCGTATTCCTCGTGCGCTTCGAGCAGCATGTCGCCCAGCGCGGCGGACAGCGCAGCTTTTACGCCTTCGTTCGAGGTGATCCGGGGGGCGGAATGGAGAACGGCCATATTATCGTTCAATCGTCCCGGAGCGGCGGATTTTCCGCTGCAGCTGCATCACCCCGTACAGCAGCGCTTCGGCCGTAGGCGGGCAACCGGGGATATAGATGTCCACCGGCACGATCCGGTCACACCCGCGGACGACCGAATAGCTGTAATGGTAATAGCCGCCACCATTGGCGCAGCTGCCCATCGAGATGACGTATTTCGGGTCCGACATCTGGTCGTAAACCTTGCGCAGCGCCGGTGCCATCTTGTTGCACAGCGTTCCGGCCACGATCATCACGTCCGACTGGCGCGGGGACGCGCGGGGGACCACGCCGAAACGTTCCATGTCATAGCGCGGCATATTCACATGGATCATCTCGACCGCGCAGCAGGCGAGGCCGAAGGTCATCCACCACAGCGAGCCGGTGCGGGCCCACTGGAACAGATCTTCGGTGCTTGTGACCAGGAAACCCTTGTCGTTCACCTCCGCCTGCATCGCCTTGAAATAATCGGCGTCGGGCTGAAGGATCGCCCCGGGCTGGGCGGCGGCAGGCAGGCCGTTTGCTACTCCCATTCGAGCGCTCCTGTCTTCCAGGCGTAAGCGAAACCGATGATCAGTTCGAACAGGAACACCATCATCGTGATCCACCCTGCCCAGCCGGTCATGTCGAGGCTGACTGCCCAGGGGAACAGGAACGCGGCTTCGAGGTCGAAGATGATGAACAGGATCGCGATGAGGTAGAACCGCACGTCGAACTGACTGCGCGAATCCTCGAACGCGGGGAAACCGCATTCATATTCGGTCAGCTTGTTGGCAGTCGGATTATGCGTGCCAGTCAGGCGGGACACGCCCATCGGCAGGAACACAAACGCCGCCGACATGGCCAGCGCGATCGCCAGAAAAATCAGGATCGGCAGATATTGGCTTAGGTCGACCACGCTAATGCCTCGGTTGGGTGCCCTTCGCCCTTAGGGGCTGAATCGGCACGGATTACATGTATGGCGCGCCCTAGTCCCCTGCCCCCGATGGTGCAAGAGGGCGCGCCGGTAAAATCCTCCCCAATTTGTCCCGAGCTGCTCAGGCCTTCTTTATCTGGGTTGCCAGCGTCCTGCTGATCTTCTTTCCATACGGCGGTTTCAGCCCGGCAAGGCCCGCCACATCGATCCTGCTCTGGCGGTAAACCGAGCGTGCATGGCTGAATTCGCGGAAGCCTTCGGGTCCATGATAGGAACCGATGCCCGAAGGTCCAACACCGCCGAAGGGCAGATCTTCCATGGAAACATGGAAGACCACGTCGTTGACGGTCACCCCTCCGGAAATCGTCTTTGTGAGCACCTGTTCCCGTTCGCCGTCGTCCTCGCCGAAATAATAGAGGCCGAGCGGGCGGTCGTTGCGGTTGATGTGGTCGATGGCTTCGCTGACACCCTGATATGTCATTACGGGCAGGATCGGACCGAAGATTTCTTCCTGCATGGCGGTCATGTCGGCTGTGACATTGCGCAGGATGGTCAGCGGCATCTTGCGCGAATTGGTGCTGGAGAAATCTTCCTGCGCCGGATTGACCTCGACCACTTCCGCGCCCTTGCCGCGGGCGTCCTCGACGAGGGCCTTCAGGCGGTCGAAATGGCGGTCGGTGACGATCGAGGTGTAATCGTCATTATCCAGCAGGGTCGGATACATGGCACTGGCACTGCTGCGCACGGCGTCCACCGCTTCTTCTTCCTTATCCTGCGGCACGATCATGTAATCGGGCGCGAGGCAGATCTGGCCGGCGTTCATCATCTTGCCCATCGCAATCCGCTCGCCCGCCTTGGCGAAATCGGCGCTGCGGCCGAGCACCACGGGCGACTTCCCGCCGAGCTCAAGCGTCACCGGCACCAGATTACGGCTGGCAGCCTCCATCACCTTGCGGCCCGTTGCGGTCGAACCGGTGAACACCAGATGGTCAAACGGCAGCGACGAAAACGCCTGCGCCACTTCGGGGCTGCCAGTGATCACGGCAACTTCCTCGGGGGCGAAATATTCGGCGATCAATCGCGCGGTCAACTCAGACGTCGCCTCGGTAAATTCGCTCGGCTTGATCATCGCCCGGTTGCCTGCGGCCAGCACCTGCATCAACGGCCCGAGCGACAGGTTCACCGGAAAATTCCACGGCGACATGATCCCGATCACGCCCTTGGGCTCGAACCGGAGTTCCGCCTTCGCGCCCAGCAGGCCGAGCGGGAACTGGACCTTGCGCTTTTCCGGCTTCGCCCAATTGTCCATGTGCTTGAGACAGTATTTGCCGAAATTCACCGTCGAGGCGATGTCGGTCAGCAGGCTCATCGGGACGCTGCGGTTGCCGAAATCCGCGCTCATCGCCTGCGCCAGATCGTCGCCGTGATCGACCAGCAGTGCGATGGCCCGTTTCACCCGGTCGCGGCGAAGTGCCTGCACCTCGGGCCGGGCGGCAGTGAAGGAAGCTCGCTGCAGGGCAAGAATTTCTTCCATCTCGTTATGCTTGTTGTCTGCCACAGTTAATTCCGTCCGATAGGGGCCACATGTTTCTGCCCGTTTGATTTTGGTGCGCCGCAGCACTACATGTCCAGATGAATAGCACATGCTTCATCACGAAAGGCAAGCTTCCCTTATGTCCGCATTTTCAGCCGCCGACCCAGTCGTAATTCTGTCCTATGCACGCACCCCGATGGGTAGCATGCAAGGCGCCCTGTCCGACGCGTCGGCCACCGATCTGGGAGCAACCGCGGTGAAGGCAGCGGTCGAGCGCGCGGGCGTCGCGGGTGAAGATATCGACCGCATCTATATGGGCTGCGTCCTGCCCGCCGGTCTTGGCCAGGCCCCTGCCCGCCAGGCCGCGTTGAAGGCTGGCCTGCCCAAATCCGTCCAGGCGACCACGGTCAACAAGGTGTGCGGTTCGGGAATGCAGACCGTCATCATGGGCGCGGAAGCGCTCGCCGCCGGTTCGATCGACACGGTGATCGCGGGCGGCATGGAAAGCATGACCAACGCGCCCTACCTGCTCAAAAAGCACCGCAGCGGCGCGCGGATCGGCCATGACACCGCCTATGATCACATGTTCCTCGACGGGCTGGAAGATGCCTATGAGGAAGGCCGCGCGATGGGCACCTTTGCGCAGGCCACGGCGGACGAATACCAGCTGACCCGCGAAGCGATGGACGAATATTCCATCGAGTCGCTGCGCCGCGCCAACGCCGCCATTTCCAGCGGTGCGTTCGCGGACGAGGTTGTGCCGGTGACGATGTCCACCCGCGGCGGCGATGTGGTGGTGGATACCGACGAAGCACCCGGACGCGGCAAGCCGGACAAGATCCCGACGCTGCGCCCCGCCTTCGCCAAGGACGGCACGATTACCGCTGCTACCTCGAGCTCCATCTCGGACGGCGCTGCTGCCATCGTGCTGACGCGTGAAAGCGTCGCGACGGCCAAGGGTTACACCCCGCTCGCACGGGTGGTCGCCAGCGCGGCGCATGCGCAGGAACCCTCGGAATTCACCATTGCCCCCATCGGCGCAATCAACAAGGTGCTGGAGAAAGCCGGCTGGTCGGTGGACGATGTCGATCTGTGGGAAGTGAACGAAGCATTCGCCTGCGTCGCCATGTTCGCGATGCGCGACATCGGCATTCCGCACGACCGGATCAACGTGAACGGCGGCGGCACCGCATTGGGGCACCCGATCGGGGCCAGCGGAACGCGCATCCTGGTGACGCTGCTTAACGCCCTCAAGCAGCAAGGTAAAAAGCGCGGAATCGCCAGTCTTTGCATCGGCGGCGGCGAAGCAACTGCGGTCGCGGTGGAGCTCGCTTAACGCCCGCCCAAACTTTCTCGATTTCCCCCTGCCTCCTTGGCATGCTATGGGTGCCCAGGGCCGCATTGATGAAATCAGTGGAGTTTGTCCGATGAAGAAATTGTTGATGGTGTCGCTTGTTGTCGGCGCGCTGGCCGCTTGCCAGCCTGAGCAAGAAGCAGAACCTGTTGTCGAAGAAATCGCCGAACCTGCACCTGTCACCGTTGCCAATGGCACGCCGGTGGGAACTTTTGAGGTCACGAATGCGGACGGTACGATCGGGACTGCGGTGATCAACGCCGATGGCACCTATTCGGATAGCGACGCAGACGGGAAGCTGATCGAAGAAGGCACATGGGCGGTGGTTGACGGAAAGACCTGCTTCACCCCGACCACCGAAGGCCGCGAAGCAATGTGTTTCACAGAATCCGCGCCGGGCGACGATGGTTCGTTCACCGCCACGCCAGATGAAGGCGATCCGGTGACGGTGCGGCCCTTAGCGGCGACGTAATAGCAAATTAGAATATGGCAATCTTGAGGGCGGTCTGCGGGCCGCCCTTTTGCTTTCGAAAGCGATCAGGGATCGCCTGCGCCCCAGATACGGTCCTGTTCGATCCAGCCAGTCCTGCCAGCGATGTCGATTGCGCACCAGCCCGCCTCGCAGTCGCCAAGTTGGCCGATCACGCCAGGCTCCGCATTCCATTTCAGCTTGCCGCTGCTTGACGGCACTTCGCGGATTGCAGCGAGTCCCTCACCGATCACTACCGCGCAGCGCCGAAGGCTCAGAAGGTTGCTCGATACCCAGCCGGTGGTTCCTTCGGAATCCTCGATCAGGCGCCAGCGATCGACCACGCGAACAACCTTCACCGGCAGACCTTCGCGGCGATAAACCCACTCGATTCTGTATTCCATGCTCGGCCCGACCCGCATGTTCAGTTCCTCGGTATTGATCGAAGCCCAATAGGGAACCTCGCGGTCCTGCGCGGAAGCCGGGCCGACAACGCAGAGGAGCAGCCCCAAGGCGAGAAAAAAGCGCGAGAAAGCAGCCATGACGGAAGTCGGGATTCGCAAGATCATCAGCCGCCTATACAACCCGCCGCCACCGCGCTTCAAGCGGTAAGCCTGCGGCAATCACGGTTCCTCCGCCGCCGCGAAACCCGTCACGACCGCTTGACCCGCGCGCCACTCCGGGCCTAGCGCTGCGCAATGCCCAAGACAGTTCCTTCCGATGCTGGAAAGCCCGCTCGCCGCCGCGATGGCTCTCCGCGCGTGATCGTAACCCGCCATCTCTTGCCCGCCGTGGAAGCGCGGATGAGCGAATTGTACGACGCGCAGCTGAATCCCGAAGATACGCCCTTCACCCGCGACCAGCTCGCCGCCGCGATGCAGAACTGCGACGTGCTGGTTCCCACCGTCACCGACCGGATCGATGCCGAGTTGATCGAGGGCGCGGGCGAGCGGCTGGGCCTGATCGCCAGTTTCGGTGCAGGCACCGACCATATCGACCTGGCAGCAGCCAAACGCCGCGGGATCATGGTGACCAATACCCCGGGCGTGTTTACCGACGACACCGCTGATCTGGCGATGGCGCTGATCATCGGCGTCCCGCGCAGGGTCCGTGAAGGTGTCGCGCTGGTCCGCCGAGGCGAATGGACCGGCTGGGCACCGTCGGCCATGCTCGGGCGTCAATTGGGCGGCAAGGTGCTTGGGATCCTCGGCATGGGCCGGATCGGTCAGGCCGTGGCCCACCGCGCCAAGGCGTTCGGGCTCACGATCGTCTATCACAACCGCCATCGGCTGCCCCAAGCGCTGGAAACGATGTTCGCCGCGGACTATGTCGAAACGCTGGACGAACTGGTGGCGATGTCCGACATTCTGACGCTGCATTGCCCCGCCACTCCGCAGACGATCGGCGCGATCGATGCGCGGCGGATCGGCGCGATGAAGCCCGGTGCCTGCCTGATAAACACCGCGCGTGGCGATCTGGTGGACCAGGAAGCGCTGATCGCGGCTTTGCAGGCAGGTGCGCTTGGCGGTGCGGGCCTCGATGTCTATCCGCAAGAGCCGGACGTCGACCCACGCCTGCTCGCCCATCCCAACGTGATGACCCTGCCGCATATCGGCAGCGCCACCATGGAAGGCCGCGAACGATCAGGCGAGAAGGTGATCGCCAACATCCGCTTCTGGATCGACGGACACCGCCCGCCCGACCAGGTGCTGGAAGGGCTGGTGTAAAGCTGGCGGCGGCAGGGCTTCCCCCGCCGCGCCTCAATCCCCCGTCAATATACGATCGACCAGTTCCTTCACCGTCGGCGTGTAATTGTTCGAATAGAACGGGTCCTGCTTGAAGCGGTAGGCCGCATGGCCTGCGAAGGCGAGGTTCTTGTCCGTATCGCCGCCATGGGCGATGTCCTGCAGGGTTTTCTGGATGCAGAAGCTGCGCGGGTCGGCGAGGCGGCCGGTGGTGTAATCGTCATGGTCCTTCCACGCGGAAAACGCGCAGTGGGACAGGCAGCCCATGCAGTCCTTCTGGTCCTTGCGGATGGTGTCGCGGCTGCCCGGCGTGACATAGACGATCGTGTCATCGGGTGTCTTCAGCGCCTCGGTGAAGCCTTCGCCGAACCACGCCCGCGCGCGGTCGAGATCCTTCGGCGTGACCCAGAAATTCTTGCCCTTGACGCCTACGTCCAGCTGGACGGTGTGCTCGCCGGCGGCAACCTTGGAATAGGGTATCTGCCGTTCCGACCGGTGGATCAGGTCCCACAGAAACGGGTTCTTGACCGCAGAGGAATAGAAGCCCGTCGGCGAGAATTTGTGCAGCAGCACGTCGCCCGGTTCGACCGTGCGCAACATATCCTTCCACCCTTGCGGGATCGGGCTTTCGCGCGTCAGCAGGGGGCGCGTGCCGAACTGGAAGGCGATCTGGCCCAGTTCCGGATTGTCGATCCAGTTTTCCCATTCGCGCAGGAACCACACGCCGCCGGCCATGACGATGGCGGTGTCTTCCGACACGCCTTCCTTGCGCATGGTTTCGCGCAGCGCGGCAACGCGCGGATAGGGGTCTTCGGGCCTGGTCGGGTCTTCGGCGTTGGACAGGCCATTGTGCCCGCCCGCCAGCCACGGGTCTTCGTACACCACCGCCGCCATCAGATGCGGCACCTTGTGGTAGGACCGCTTCCACAGCGCGCGGAACGCCCGGGCGGAGCTGATGATCGGCAGGTAGTGGACGTTGTAATGCTGGGCGATCTCCGCCAGCTTGTACGGCATGCCAGCCCCGCAGGTGACGCCGGTGACCATCCCCTTGGTCTGTTCGAGCACACCTTCGAGCACTGCCTGCGCGCCGCCCATTTCCCACAGCACGTTGATATTGATCGCGCCCTTGCCGCCGGACATTGCGTGCGCGCGCTTTACTTGGTCCACCGCGCCGTCGATGGCGTACTGAATCAGCTGCAGGTGCCGTTCCTTGCGGGTCAGCGCGTCATAGACCTGCGGGACGATTTTCCCCTCGGCGTCGTAACTGTCCGCGTTGACCGCGCTCACGGTGCCGATGCCTCCGGCTGCAGCCCAGGCACCGGAACTCGCGTGATTCGTCGCCGACACGCCCTTGCCGCCTTCGATCAGCGGCCAGACTTCGCGGCCACCATAATTGATGGGGGTTAAACCCTTGAATCCCATTACGTCATAGTCCTGTTATCGCGGTCACTTGCCCGCATTGCCTTCACCGCCCGGCGACCCCTGGCACGGCTTGATCTCACTCGGTTCCGGTCTCGTAGCCGCTGCCTTGAACTGTGCATAGTACCCCGCAAGTTCGGGGGCATCCCTGAAGGCGACAAGCTCAAAGCCGACCTGCCGGAATTCGCACGATAGCAACAGTGGATCGATTCCATGCTGGTCGGTCGGCCGGTCGACATCCACTACTATCACTTGTCCGCCTTCCCGCAAAGCGGGCCAGAGGCGCCACAGGAAAGCATAGGGTTCGCGGACCTCGTGGTACATATGGACCAGGAATATCCGGTCGAAGCTGTCTTCCGGCAACCGCGGATCATCGCCCTCGCCCAGCTTGATCGAAACATTGTCGAACCGCTGGCGCTCGACCCGGCGGGCGAGCCGCTCCAGCGCCTCGCGGTCGATATCCTGGGCCAGCACGCGGCCCTCTTCCCCGACTCGCTCGGCCAGGCGGACGGTGTAATACCCCTCGCCCGCACCGATATCGGCGACGGTCATGCCCGGCTTGATCTCGGCCAGGTCCATCACCTTCTGCGCTTCGCCCGCTGCATCGCGCGCCGTCTCGGTGGAAAACTGGTTCGCCCCCAGATCGGAGACGGGACGATCGGCACGCGGGAATTCCAGCGAGGTTTCAGGGCGATCCGACCGCTTTTCGGCAGGCTGGCAAGCGGACAGGCCCAGCATAGCCAGCGCACTGACTGCGCTCTTTACGAACCTGGACATGGCGCTCATTCCACGTCCTCCACCTCGACCGTTTCCCCGGTTACGCGCTGGGCCAGGGCGGCGGAAATGAATTCGTCAATCGCGCCGTCGAGCACATCGTCGGGCGAAGGGGACACCACGCCGGTGCGCAGGTCCTTCACCATCTGGTAGGGCTGCAGGACATAGGACCGGATCTGGTGGCCCCAGCCGATCTCGGTCTTGTCCTGATATTCACCACTGGCAGCGGCTTCGCGTTCGGCCATTTCCTTTTCGAACAGGCGGGCCTTGAGCATGTTCATCGCGGTGGCGCGGTTCTTGTGCTGGCTGCGGTCGTTCTGGCTGGCAACCACGATGCCGCTCGGCTGGTGCGTGATGCGCACGGCGGAATCGGTGGTGTTGACGTGCTGGCCGCCCGCGCCGCTGGCCCGGTAGGTGTCGATCTTGAGGTCGCTCTCGTTGATCTCGATGTCGATATCGTCGTCGATGACGGGATAGACCCAGACGGAACTGAAGCTGG
The DNA here is from genome assembly GCF_034376665.1 of Allopontixanthobacter sp. NCBI lineage: Bacteria > Pseudomonadati > Pseudomonadota > Alphaproteobacteria > Sphingomonadales > Erythrobacteraceae > Allopontixanthobacter > Allopontixanthobacter sp. The sequence continues at coordinate 15,045 of NZ_JAXMJI010000018.1, forward strand.
TATGGCGGCGCGCGGAACTGTCATAGGGGCTGATCCGCACCAGGCGATGAACACCGCTTTCGGTCTTCGCATAGCCATAGGCGTTTTCGCCCTTGACCAGCAGCGTGGCGGATTTGATGCCCGCCTGGTCACCGCCATGGTAATCGACGATTTCGACCTTGTAGCCGCGGCGGTCGGCCCAGCGGGAGTACATCCGCTGGAGCATTTCCGCCCAATCCTGGCTCTCGGTCCCGCCGGCCCCCGCGTGGATTTCGATGTAGGTATCGTTGGCATCGGCCTCGCCCGCCAGCAGCGCCTGCACCTTGTCCGCATCGGCGCGTTGGGCGAGTTTCCCGAGGCTGGCCATCCCCTCCGCCGCGATATCCTCGTCGCCTTCCGCTTCGCCCATTTCGACGAATTCCACAGCGTCGGCCATTTCGGAGGAGATTTCCCGCACCGTTCCGATCGAGGCTTCGAGACGGCGGCGTTCGCGCATGACCGCTTCGGCGTCTTTCGGATTATCCCACAGTGTCGGATCTTCCACCCGCGCATTGAGTTCGTCCAGCCGCCGCAGCGCCCGTTCCCAGTCGAGTGACTGCCGCACCAGCGCCAGCGCCGCTTCGATCCGATCAATATGGGCCTGCCCCTCGGCACGCATGGTCAAACTCTCCGTAAGATAGGGCCAGTCCGCTTAGCGGACATACCCCGATTGTAAAGGATGGCAGATAGGGTGCTGTAACCGGACGGACTAGTACAGCCCGCCCTGTTCCTCGGCAAAATTGCTTGCTTCGGCAGGCTGCGCGGACTGCCGGCGGGATTCCTCCGCCGCCCTGCCGCCGCGGCGGATCAGCGCGAGGATTTCCTTGCGCCGCGTCTCCACCTCGTCCTGCCGGGTCCGGCGCGGCGGTTCGGTATCCGGCTTGAAGGCCTCCCAGATCACCGCGGCCTTGGGATCGTTGCTTTCACCGCCCGCGAAGACGCGCTTGCCCGACACGCGGTCGATCCGGACCATGCGGATGCCCTTGGGCGCAGGGAAAGGATCGGTGCTCCACCGCTTCTTCGTGGCGAGAACGAAATTCTTGAAGATTGGCCCGGCGGTGTTGCCGCCCTGGACATAGCCGCCCATGTCGCGCGGCGCGTCAAAACCGAGATAGGTACCGGCGACGAATTCGGGAGTTCCCCCCACGAACCATGCGTTGGTCGGGCCGCTGGTGGTGCCGGTCTTGCCGAATATCGGCAGTTCCAGATCGCGAAGCCGCGTTGCGGTCCCGCGGATAATCACGCCCTGCAGCATATGCACCGTCTGGAATGCCGTGCGCGGGTCCATGACCTGCTTGCCGGCCGGGGCCAACCGGGGCATCCCCTTGCCGTCCCATTCCGCCATGCTGCAGCCGGTGCATTTGCGCTTGTCCGCCCGCCAGATCACTTTGCCGCGCCGGTCCTGCACGTAATCGATTACGCTGGCGGGTTGCTGACGGCCCTGGTTGGCGAGCGCCGAATAGGCGTTGACCATCTTGAGGACCGTGGTGTCGCCTGCGCCGAGTGCAAAGGAAGGATAGGGCTCGTAGCTGCCGATCCCGACCCGTTCGAAGGTCTTGATCACGTTGGGCATCCCGGCATCCATCGCGATGTGCACCGTCATCAGGTTGCGCGACTGCTCCAGCCCCCAGCGCATCGTGTGCACCCCGCCGCCGCCGCCGCCAAAATTGCGGAAGCATTTCTCACCCAGATTTGCGCCCTGATAGAAACAATAGGTCTGGTCGGGAATTTCAGTGGCCGGAGTCATGCCGTTGTCGAGACCGGTCGCATAGACGAAGGGCTTGATCGTGGAACCCGGCTGGCGCTCTGCCTGCGTGGCGCGGTTGAACGAACCCAGGCGGCTGTCGAAACCACCCTGCATCGCCAGCACACGGCCCGTCTGGGGATCCTGCGCCACAAATCCCCCGGAAACCTCGGGCACTGTCCGCACCCGGTACGATCCGCCCGTGGGCGAAGCGGCGATGACATCACCTTTCTTGAGCGCGTCCGGCAAGCCGCCGAGCGGCGCGGTAGTCCCATCGGCGAAACCGATGGTTGCCTGCGAACCGCTGCGCCCGGTAACAACGCCGACGCGCCAGTCACGGTAATTGATCCCGAGATAGGAACTGGCAAGCTGCTTGGTCAGGCTGCCGTCTTCTTCCTTCAGGGTCGCCAGTGGCCCGGCCCAGCCACGATTGCCGTGATACGCCAGCATTCCCGAACGCAGAGCGTCGCGCGCCGCAACCTGCAGTTCCGGATCGAGCGAGGTCCGCACCCATAACCCGCCGCTATACACACTGTTTTTCGACGTTTCCGCGGTTTCGCCGAATTCCTCGATCAGCTGCCGGCGGACTTCTTCGAGAAAATAGCCGGCATCGACCGATTTCGTATCATCCTTGGGGCTGATCAGCCCGAGCGGCTGGCTCTTGGCCGCCGAGGCTTCTGCGGCGCTGACGAAGTCGTTTTCCGCCATCTGGTCGAGCACGAAGTTCCGGCGGGCCAGCGCGGCACCGGAATTCTTTTCGCGGCTGTAGGTTTCCGGGGCTTTCGGCAAAATCGCGAGGAATGCCGATTCGTGCAATTCAAGATCGCCGACATCCTTGTCGAAATAGGCGCGGGACGCCGCCTGCACGCCGAAGCTGCGCCGGCCAAGCGGGATTTCGTTGAGATACAGCTCGAGGATCTGCTGTTTGGTGAGTACGCCCTCGATCCGGCGAGCGAGGAGCATTTCCTTCAGCTTGCGGGTGACCGAATATTCGTTGCTCAGCAGGATATTCTTGGCGACCTGCTGGGTAATTGTGGACCCGCCCACCGCGCGCTCGTCCGACCCGAGCTTGGTGACATAGTCGACCACCGCTCCCGCCAGGCCGCCCGCATCAATGCCTCCGTGGCTGAAGAAGGTCTTGTCCTCCGCCGCCAGATAGGCCTCGACCAGCTGCTTGGGGAAGTCAGGATATTGCAACTGCACCCGCCGTTCGCGGGCATAGGAATGGACAATCTCGCCATCGATTCCGCGCACCACAGTGGGCAGCGGCGGTTCGTAATCCAGCAGGGAATTGGCGTCAGGCAGCCCCCGCGCGAGCAAGGCCCAGCCGATGATGAACAGGGCGAGCATCCCGCCGATCGCGGTGACCGCCCAGCGAAATCTGCGCCGTTCACGCCATCTGGCAGTGAACCACGCCGCAGCGCCGCTGGTATCGCGGCGAATCCTGTAGCGGAAATATTCGGAGGTTGTTTGCTCGGCCATAGTCGGTCGCCGCCTTTAGCACGGAGATTCTGTCGGAAGCCAGAACGATTGCAGCCAAATCACCGGCACGACGTCCGCGTCTTTCAACTGCCGGCCTGGCGCGCAAAGTAAACCCGCACCGCGCGCGCCATGGTTTCGGCAAACCGGCTGCGACCCTCGGGCGAGGCCAGCCTGGCCGCATCCTCGGGATTGTTGATATAGCCCGCTTCGTACAGGATCGACGGCACATCCGGAGCGCGCAGCACTACCAGGGCGGCAGACCGGCGCGGCTGCGGATGGAAGGTCAGGACCCCTGCCCCTTCCCGCACGATCAATCCGGCAAATTCGGAGGAATCCAGCTGCACCCGCCGCTGGGACAGCTCGACCAGGATTGCATTCACGTCGTCGCTTTGCCCCCCCAGCACCACGCCATTGATCACATCGGCGCTGTTTTCCCGGGCGGCGAAGCGCGCGGAGGCTTCACTCGATGCCTCGTTCGACAAGGTGTAGATACTGGCGCCGCTCGCTGCGCCGCCTTCCGCCGTGGAATCGGCGTGAATCGACAGGAACAGGTCCGCGTCCAGCCTGCGGGCAATCTCGAAGCGTTCCTGCAGCACCAGGAACTTGTCATCGCTGCGGGTCAGCGCAACGCGGATGCCGCCGTCCTGGACCAACCGGTCGCGCAGCGCCGTTGCCAGGGCCAGGACCAGGTCCTTCTCGCGGTATCCCCCGTTGCTGGCC
>NZ_JAXMJI010000019.1:0-19795 GCF_034376665.1 Allopontixanthobacter sp.
TAGATCCAGCCGCTGGTGACATTGACCGATTGCCGGGCCGAGACACCGGTGAAGCGTTCGTAATGCCCCAGATCGAGATCCGTCTCCGCCCCGTCATCGGTCACATAGACCTCGCCGTGCTGATACGGGCTCATGGTGCCCGGATCGACATTGAGATAGGGGTCGAACTTGCGAATACGGACCTTGTAGCCACGCGCCTGCAGCAACGCGGCCAGGCTTGCTGCCATCAGACCTTTGCCAAGCGAGGAAACCACGCCGCCGGTAATAAAAATGAACCGCGCCATGGGATTTGGGCCTTAAGGTTCCAAACGGAGTCGGGGCAAGCGAATTGCAGCGGCGAATTGCCGCAATCCACAGCTATCGACGGAATTGGCTTACTGGGTAACGTCCGCAAGCGGATCGGACGGCGCCGTTTCCGGCTGGGCCGTTTCCGGCTGCGCCGCTGCGGGCTGGGCCGGGGCCGTGCCCGAAGGAGCCGCGCCTGCCTGCCCGGCAAGCGGATCGGGCTGTACCGGGATTGACCGGTCGAGCGTCGAGGTGATGCCTGCTCCGGTGGTCGTCTTCACCGCTACCGCCGCCATTACGATCGAGAGCACGACAAACGTGATCGCGAGCCACCTGGTCGCCCGGGTCAGGAAATCCGCCGCACCGCGCGCGCTCATCAGACCGCCGGGGCTGCCACCGCCGCCAATGCCGAGGCCGCCGCCTTCGGAGCGCTGCATCAGGATGACACCGACCAATGCGGCAGCAACGATGGCCTGAAGGACGGTAAGAAACAGGAATAGGGACATGAAAAATGCTTCTCTTGAATGCTTGATGGCCCATGTAGTGCCCAGCGCGCCGAAGGGCAAGCCGCGGCGATCCAACTGAGACTCGGCTTAACCGTCAGAGGGCAAATCTGCTGCTGCGAGGACAATTCCGAGAAAACTCTCCGCCGTCAGACTGGCTCCGCCAACCAGAGCGCCCCCCACTTCATCGGCTGCAAGCAATTCCGCGGCGTTGCCCGGGTTGACCGATCCGCCATACAGAATGCGGACAGCGGCGCTGGTTTCTTCGCCGTAAAGTTCCACCAACAGCGCACGAATCGCGCGGTGCATCGATCCGATGTCTTCGGCGGTCGGGGTTCGTCCGGTCCCGATTGCCCAGATCGGCTCATAGGCGATCGTCAGCACCTCGCCGGCGTTGCCGGAGATTTCGGGCAAGGAGGCCCTGATCTGATCGATAACGAAGGATTCCGCGTCGCCGGCGTCGCGGACCTGTTCCGATTCGCCGCAGCACAGGATGATCCTCAACCCCGCATTCAACGCCGTCTGCGCCTTGGCTTTGACCAGAGCGTTGTCCTCGCCGTGGCTCTGACGGCGTTCGCTGTGGCCAAGGATCACGAATTTCGCGCCAGCATCGAGCACCATCGACGCCGATACATCGCCGGTGAACGCGCCCTCTTCGACAGAATGGCAATCCTGCGCCCCGACACCGATTTGCTGGACTTCCTTGTGCACCGCATGGATCAGGGTGAACGGGGGTGCCAGGGCGACCTCGACCTTCATCAGGCGCTGCGACGCACGGTCGATTGCGCGCGCTTCAGACAGCATCGAACGCGTGCCGTTCATTTTCCAATTACCGACGATAAAGGGCCGTTCGGCCATACTGATTTCCTGAAAACTGATCTGGGATTGATTCGAATGCTAGTCTGAGAATTATTGCAACCGGCTCCGCAATATCCGGCGCTATATGGTGCCGGTGGGGCGGTCCGCCTAGAGCGAAGTTGTCTCCAGGTCAAAACACTTGCCGCCCTGTTGCGACAACACCGCAGGACGGATAAGGCGGGCCAGGAAATCATTACCTGCATCGGGCGGCGCGCGGCGCGGGCCCATCAATTGGAATCGCCAAGCACCATGATCAGTTTCTTCCGTAAATTTCTTTCGTCCAAAATCGGGATCGCGGTTGCGCTTGGCTTCCTCGCACTGATTGCGTTCGCCTTCGCCGCGATGGATGTGTCCAGCAGCGGAGCCTTCGGCGGTGTTGCTGGCGGGGACCGGGTTGCGGTGGTCGGCGACGAGAAAATCGATTCCAGCGAACTGAGCATCGCGGCGACATCCGCGCTGGATTCGGCGCGGCGGCAAAACCCTTTGATGTCGATGCCCGCCTTTCTTCAGCAGGGCGGATTGAACCAGGTGCTCGACCAGCTGATCGATCGGTATGCGATCAGCGGATTCGCCGAAAAATACGGGCTTCGCGCAGGCGACAATCTGGTCAATAGCGAGATCATTGCAATCCCGGCGTTCCGCGGTGCGGACGGCAATTTCGATGAGCAAGCCTATCGCCAGGCACTCTCCAGCCAGGGCTTGTCCGATGCCATTGTCCGCGCGGACCTGGCTGGCAGCCTGCTCGCGGAACAGATTCTGGTGCCTGCATCTTTGGGCGCAGTGATGCCGGACAAGCTCGTCAGCCGCTATGCGGTCCTGCTGAAGGAAACCCGTGTCGGGTCGATCGGGCTTATCCCCAGCCTTACCTTCGCGCCCCAAGGCAACCCTACGGCCAGCCAGTTGCAGGCCTTCTATACGGCCAACCGCGGCGATTATATCCGCCCGGAGCGGCGCGTGATTCGCTACGCCAGCTTCGATGGAAGCGCGATTGGCGATGCGGCTGAGCCCACCGCGGCAGAAATAGCCGCCCGTTATGAGCGGGACCGCCAGCTATATGCGGACAGCGAAACGCGCAGTTTCAGCCAGCTGATCGTACCGACACAGCAAGCCGCAAACGCCATCCGCAGCCGCGTCCAATCCGGCGGTTCGCTGGAAACGGCGGCCAGCGAAGCCGGGCTGGCGGTTGCCAAGCTGGGTCCGCTGGATAGCCGGGGCATGGCCGCGCAAACGTCTGTTGCTGTTGCACAGGCTGCATTTGCCGCCGGACAGAATACCCTCGCCGCCCCTGCCCGCAGCGGGCTTGGCTGGCATGTAATCCGCGTCGATAACATCGAGCGGGTCGCCGGGCGCAGCCTTGCCCAGGCCACTCCGGAAATTGCCGAAGCCATTCGGGCCGAGAAGCGCCGCGCTGCGCTGTCCGACCTGACCGCCACGATCGAGGAGCGGCTGGAGGATGGCGAAGGCCTTGCCGAAGTGGCCCGCGAACTGAAACTTGACGTCGCGACAACCAAGCCGTTGCTGGCTACCGGCCAGATTTACGGCTCCGAAAACGAAGCCGCTCCGCCGGTTTTGGCCCCGGCGCTGAAAACAGCCTTCGCCATGGACGAAGGCGAGCCGCAACTGGCGGAGGTACTGCGCGGCGAGACATTCCTGATGTTCGAAGTCAGCGACATCACGCCTTCGACCGCTGCGCCGCTGGCGGAAATCCGCGAGGGCGTGATCCAGGAATGGCGCCGGGCGGAAGGCTCGAAATCCGCAAAAGCCGCCGCCGACCGGGTGCTGAAGCGGCTCGCCGGCGGTGCAACTTTGGCGCAGGCGATGAGCCAGGAACAACAGGAATTGCCGCCGGTCGATGCGATCAACCTGTCGCGTGAACAGCTTTCGGCGCAGGGCCGTCAGGTTCCGGCACCGCTGGCATTGTTCTTCAGCATGGCGCAGGGCACCGCAAAGAAGCTTGAAGCGCCGCAGAACGCTGGCTGGTTCGTGGTCGATCTGGACAATATCGAGCCGGGCACGATTGCCCCGAACGATCCCAAATTCCAGCAGACGAAACGGGAGCTCGGCCAGCTGGTCGCCCGCGAATACGCCGATCAGCTTCGATTAGCGATGCGCGAGGAGCTGGGTGTCGAACGCAACACTGTTGCAATCGAGGCAGTTCGCAAGCAGCTGATCGGCGCGAATTGAGGCGCATTCCGCCGACTTCAGGGAATCCGAGATGATCGCGGGGGCCGGACACTTGCCGGAAAATTCGGATGTCGCCATTGCCGCACTGGCAGATGGTCGCCCGGCGCTGGTCTGGCGCAAGGTCGTCGCCGACACCGAAACACCGGTCGGCGCAGCGCTCAAGCTGATCGAACCGGGACGCGGCGATTTCCTGCTCGAATCGGTCGAAGGCGGCGAAGTGCGCGGGCGATACAGCCTGCTCGGTCTCGACCCCGACCTGGTGTTCCGCGCTTCGGGAAGTGCGGCGGAAATCAACCGGACATGGCAGACAGACCGTGACAGTTTCGCAAGGTCTCCGCAGCCCGCGATCGATGCGCTGCGATCGCTGGTGGCCGAATGCCGGATCGACGTACCCCAGGCGCTGCCTCCCGCCCTCGCCTGTCTGGTTGGATATTTCGGTTACGAGACCATCGGCCTTGTCGAAAAGCTGCCCCGCGCCCCGGAAAATCCCCTCGATCTGCCGGATATGCTGTTCGTCCGCCCGACGCTGATCCTGGTGTTCGACGGCCTCAGCCAGGAATTGTTTGTGATCGCGCCGCTGTGGGCCGGTGATTCTGATCCCGGCAAAGCCGTCGAAGTCGCTGGCGAGCGGATCGACGAGGCGCTGCGGCGTTTGTCCCAGGCTGCGCCGGTTCCCGCAACCAGGGCCGACCTGCCCGAAATGACTCTCGCGCCGGTTCTGGCGGAGGGCCAGTACCGCGAAATGGTGTTGCGGGCGAAAGACTACATCGAGGCCGGCGACATCTTCCAGGTGGTGCTGGCGCAGCGGTTTACCTGCCCGTTTCCGCTCCCTCCGCTCGCCTTGTACCGCGCTCTTCGGCGGGTGAACCCCTCGCCCTTCCTCTATTTCCTCGACCTGCCCGGCTTTGCAGTTGTCGGGTCGAGTCCCGAAATCCTCGTCCGCGTGCGCGATGGCGAGGTGACCATCCGCCCGATCGCCGGCACCCGCCCGCGCGGGGCCAATCCGGCCGAGGACGACGCGGCAGAGGCCAGCCTGCTTGCCGATCCGAAAGAACGCGCGGAACATTTGATGCTGCTCGACCTCGGCCGAAACGATGTCGGCCGGGTGGCGCGGCGCGGCACGGTGGAGGTCACCGCCAGTTACACTGTCGAACGTTACAGCCATGTGATGCATATCGTCAGCAATGTCGTCGGCCAGCTCGGCCCGGGCCATGATGCGCTGGACGCGATGTTTGCCGGCTTCCCGGCGGGCACCGTCAGCGGCGCTCCAAAGATCCGCGCCTGCGAAGTGATCGCCGAACTCGAATCAGAGACACGCGGGGCCTATGCGGGCGGCGTCGGCTATTTCGCGCCCGACGGTTCGGTCGACAGCTGCATTGTCCTGCGCACGGCGGTGGTGAAGGACGGGATCATGCATGTGCAGGCGGGCGCGGGCATCGTCGCCGATAGCGAGCCACTCTACGAACAGCGCGAATGCGAAGCCAAGGCCGGCGCGCTGATTGCCGCCGCGCGTGAAGCCGCCCGGATCGCTGGCGAACCGGGCTTCGGTCAATGAGACTGTCCTGCATCATCCTGCAGGTGGCGGTTTTCCCATTGCTGCTGACCGGATGCGGGCCGGAACCCGCCGGCGAGCCGGTGATGCGCACCGAAATCGGCAGCGGCCAAGCCGATACGGTCGCGGCCCCGGAACCCGAGCCGACCGAAGCGGTTGCAACGTCCGCCTGCACCCGCGTCAACTTCGAGGACGTCCCGCTGACGCATTGCATCGCGGATCCTGCCAGACACGTCGTCTCGATGGATCTGTCGCCCGCCGGCGGGTCGCCCTACCGCAGCTTCGCGGCACTGGCAGCGGCCAGATCACCCGATGCGCCGGGCGTGGCCTTTGCCATGAACGGCGGGATGTATGACGCTGAAGGCAAGCCGATCGGCTATTATGTCGAGAATTCCGAGCGTCTGAAGGAACTCAGCCGCGCCGATGGTCCCGGCAATTTCCACCTCAAGCCCAACGGCGTGTTTTACGGCACCGGCGGCAAATGGCAGATCCGGACCGCCGAGGATTTCTATGCGCAGGTCGGCGATCGTCCGCAATTCGGCACGCAGTCCGGGCCAATGCTGGTAATTGGCGGCAGTTTGCATCCGGAGATTACCGAGGACGGCCCCTCGCGCATGATCCGCAACGGTGTGGGGATCGACGCGGGAGGCCGCGCGCATTTCGTGATATCGGAAGGTCCGCTGTCTTTCGGAAAACTGGCGCGTTTCTACCGCGACGTGCTGAAGACTCCCAACGCGCTCTATCTCGACGGCAATGTTTCGGCGCTGTGGGATCCCGCCACGGGCCGGATGGACGGCAGCGTTCCCATCGGCCCCTTGATCGTGGTGGAAAACAGGCAGAAAGCGCCGTCATGATTCTCGTGATCGACAATTACGACAGCTTCACCTTCAACCTGGTCCATTATCTGATGGAACTGGGCGCCGAGGTGCGGGTCGAGCGCAACGACGCCCTGTCGGCGAACGAGGCGGTGAAGTCCGGCGCGCTCGGAATCCTGATCTCTCCCGGCCCCTGCACCCCGAACGAAGCGGGCATCAGCCTCGATCTCGTCGGTGCCTGCGCCGACGCGGCACTGCCGCTGCTCGGCGTGTGCCTGGGGCATCAGGCAATCGGCCAGCATTTCGGCGGAAAGGTCGTTCGCGGCGGCTTGATGCACGGCAAGACCTCGCCCGTCACGCATGACGGAAGCGGCGTGTTCGCGGGTCTGCCCTCGCCTTTCGTCGCCACCCGTTACCACTCGCTGATCGTCGAGGACATTCCGGCCGCACTCAAGGTGAACGCGACCAGCGAAACCCCCGGACTGGACGGTACCGCAATCATGGGCTTCCGGCATGAAAGCCTGCCGATCCACGGGGTCCAGTTCCATCCCGAAAGTATCGCGACCGAGCACGGCCATGCGCTGCTTGCCAATTTCATGGCGCTCTGCGGGCTGGACGCCAAGGCCCTCGCATGACGCAGTTGCCGTCCGCTGACCAGCATCTGACCGAGGCCGAAGCCGAGGAAGTCTTCGGTGTCATTCTCGATGGCGGCACAAGCGACGATGAAATCGGGCGGTTTCTCGTCCTGTTGTCCGAACGTAGTGAAACCTCGGAGGAAATCGCCGGTGCGGCGCGGGCGCTGCGGGCCCGGCTGATTCCGATTGCCGCGCCCGACAACGCGATCGACGTATGCGGCACCGGCGGTGACGGGCACAACACGCTGAACGTCTCCACTGCAGTCAGCCTCGTGGTGGCGTCGGCCGGGGTCCCGGTTGCCAAACATGGAAACCGCGCGGCCTCGTCCAAATCGGGCGCGGCGGATACGTTGGAAGCGCTCGGGCTCGACATGGAAGCAGCAGGACGCAGTGCGGAAAAAACCCTCGCTGAAATCGGGATCTGCTTCCTGTTCGCGAAAAACCACCATCCGGCGATGGGCCGGATCCAGCCGATCCGTCAGAAACTGGGCATCCGGACGATCTTCAACCTGATGGGGCCGCTGTCGAACCCCGCCGGGGTCAAGCGGCAGCTGATCGGGATCGCCCGCCCGGCGTATGTTCCGATCTACGCAGCCGCCAAGGCACGGCTGGGTACGGAGCGGACGATGATTGTCTCGGGTGACGAAGGGCTGGATGAGCTGAGCCTCGCAGGCGGCAACGAAGCCGCAGAGGTGCGCGGCGACAGTTTCGAGATGAAGCGTCTTGATGCGTCGCTGGCCGGGCTGGAACACGCCCCGGTCGAGGCCATTCGCGGCGGCGATGCGGCGCATAATGCCAAGGCACTGCTGGCGCTGCTGCAAGGTGTTCCCGGACCCTACCGCGACGCAGTCACCTTCAACGCCGCCGGTGCCCTGATGGTGGCAGGCGCTGCGCAGGACTGGGTTGAAGGCGCGGCGATGGCAGCGGAGGCTTTGGATTCGGGCGCGGCACAGGCCTTGCTCCAAAACTGGATTGCGATGGCGCGATGAACAAGCTCGAGGAAATTTGCGCCGTCAAACGGAAGGAAGTCGCCGCTCGCAAAGCCGCCACCTCCCTGTCCGATCTGGAGCAGCGCGCCCGCGAGCAGAGCGCACCCCGCGGATTCCGCGACGCCCTGGCAGCGAAGTCCGCCAAGGGCTTCGGCCTGATTGCAGAAATCAAGAAAGCTTCGCCTTCCAAGGGATTGATCCGCGAAGATTTTCGCCCTGCCGACCACGCAGCGGCATACGAGCAAGGCGGGGCTGCGTGTCTGTCCGTGCTGACCGACGCGCCCTTTTTTCAAGGGCATGCGGATTATCTGGTCGCAGCCCGCGCCGCCTGCACGCTGCCGGTGCTGCGCAAGGATTTCATGGTCGATACCTGGCAAGTCGCCGAAGCGCGCGTGATGGGCGCAGACGCGATCCTGATCATTGTCGCGGCGCTCGAAGACAGCCGGATGGCAGAGATCGAAGCCGCCGCGGTCGAACTTGGAATGGACGTTCTTGTCGAAGTCCATGATGAAACGGAAATGGAACGTGCCGCGCGGCTTCAATCCCGCCTGATCGGGGTCAACAACCGTGATTTGAAGCGGTTTGTAACCGATCTCGGTGTCACCGAGCGGCTGGCCCCGCTGGCTCCTGCAGGCACTCTGCTGGTCGGCGAAAGCGGCATTGCCGATCATGCGGACTGCTTGCGCCTCGCCCGCAGCGGTGTGCGGTGTTTCCTTGTCGGTGAAAGCCTGATGCGCCAGGATGACGTCGCGGCCGCAACGCGGAGGTTGCTGGAGGGTTGATATGAGCGGGCTGACCCATCTCGACGAACAGGGCAACGCCCGAATGGTCGATGTTGGCGGCAAGACCGCGACGCCCCGCACAGCTGTGGCGACAGGACGTATCACGATGTCGGCAGAAGCACTGTCTGCGATCCGCGATGGCGCTGTGCCCAAGGGCGATGTGATTGCCGCCGCACGGATCGCGGGCATCATGGCCGCCAAGAAGGTCGGCGATTTGATCCCGCTATGCCATACGCTCGCACTCGATTCGGTCGCGATCGAATTTGCCTTTGAGGAATCAGGCCTGCGGGCCACCGCGACCGCTTCGTTGGTGGGCAAGACCGGCGTTGAAATGGAAGCCCTTACAGCCACTTCCATCGCCCTCCTGACAATCTATGATATGGCCAAGGCGCTCGACAAAGGGATGGTGATCGGGGACCTCCGGCTGGTGTCCAAAACCGGCGGCAAATCGGGTGAATGGCCCCCGCGGGAATGACCCCCCTGCTCTCCCTCGAAGAAGCTCAGATCCGGCTGCTACGGCTGGCCGAGCCCTTGGCAACGGAGATCCTGCCGGTCGGTGCGAGCCTGGGGCGGTATCTGGCCTCACCCGTAGTGGCCCGCCGTAGCCAACCACCCGCCGATCTTTCGTCGATGGACGGATACGCGATTGGCGGACCGGGGCCGTGGCGGATAATCGGTGAAAGCAGGGGCGGCGCGCCATTTTCGGGTACCGTCCGAAATGGCGAGGCGGTTCGCATCTCTACCGGTGCCGTGCTTCCCGCGGGTTGCGACCGGATACTCATACAGGAACACGCCGAACGGGGGGGCGATGAACTGTCTCTGACGTCGCAGATGCCAGCGGCCGGACAGCATATCCGCCGTGCGGGATTCGATTTCGCATCGGGCGAAACATTGATGGGCGCTGGCACCTTGATCGGTCCCGCACAAATTGCGCTCATCCTCGCATCGGGCGCCAGAATCGTGACAACCCGGCACAAGCCGCGCGTTACCTTCATCGACTGCGGCGACGAACTGGCCGCAGACCCGGAGAATTGCCTGCCGCACCAGATCCCTGCCAGCAATGGCGCGATGCTGGCCGCTTTGGCAGCGAATATTCCGTGCGAAACCAGACAGATCGGACCTGTTCCTGATACTCTCAGTGCGCTGGGAGAGGCGTTCGAGGCCGCAGGGGACAGCGACCTCATCGTGACCAGTGGAGGCGCATCAGTGGGCGATCACGATCTGATCCGGCCTGCGCTCGCGGAATGGGGCGCCGAGATCGACTTCTGGCGTGTGGCCATCAAGCCGGGCAAGCCGCTGCTCGTGGCGCGGCGGGACCGTCAGGTCATCCTCGGGTTACCCGGAAACCCGGTGTCGAGTTTCGTCACCGGATATCTATTCATGCTCCCGCTCTTGCGCCATCTTTCCGGGGCAAAGGAGCCCTTGCCCCTTCGCCTCATGTGCCGTGCGGGACGGGACCTGCCAGCCACTGGCCCGCGCCGGGAATTTCTCCGCGCAATCATCGAAGGTTCCACAGTCACTCCGCTACTCGAGCAGGACAGCAGCGCACTTCTGGCACTTGCCCGCGCCAATGCCCTGATCGAGCGGCCGGAAAACTCCGGTGAGGTGAAAGCGGGAACGGATGTTCCGGTCTATCTGATCCGGAATGGCTGAATTGCTTGACTTGGCCGAATTGGTTGCCTACTTGTTCTGTATTCGTTCACCACAATACGGCGGGCGGAACACTTCAGGCGGGCCAAGGAGTTTTTCGCCATGCTGACTGCGAAACAGCACGAACTTATCCGGTTCATTCAGGACCGGCTGGAAGAAACCGGGATTTCCCCTTCCTTCGAAGAAATGAAGGAGGCGCTCGACCTCAAGAGCAAATCGGGCGTGCACCGCCTGATTTCCGCGCTTGAGGAACGCGGCTTCATCCGCCGCCTGCCGAACCGGGCCCGCGCGCTCGAAGTTCTCAAGCAGCCCGAAGATGCAGTCGGCGGGAGCAGCGCTGCATCCGCCAGACTGCGGGACAATGTGGTTTCCATGCCGCCGGCATCTGCCCGGCCCCGTTACGAGCCGGCCAATGACGTCATCGAGGTTCCCCTGCATGGCCGCATCGCCGCCGGCGCTCCGATCGAGGCGCTGGAAGGCCAGACCAGCCTTCCGGTCCCCGCCGCACTGCTCGGCCCCGGGGAACATTATGCGCTGGAAGTTTCGGGCGACTCGATGATCGATGCGGGCATTTTCGACGGCGATTTCGCGCTGGTGAAACGTACCAATGTCGCCCGCGACGGCGAGATCGTAGTCGCCCTCGTCAATGATGAGGAGGCGACCCTGAAATATCTCCGCCGCGAAAACGGCATGATCCGTCTCGACCCGGCGAACCCGAGCCACCAGCCACAGGTTTACCAACCGGCGCAAGTCCAGGTACAGGGCAAGCTCGCGGGGCTGCTGCGACGCTACCATTGATCCGTTTGCGCGCAGGTTGATTGGCGGCGTTTGTGTGTATCGGCAGGTTTAGAGTTATGTTCGTTTAGGACGGATGTCCGCTAGCAACAGCATTCCCGAAATAAGCGGTCATTCTGCAAACGACCCAATTTTGGTCGTTCGCAGCCCACACCAAGGTTGTTGAAAGCTGCCATCTGTTCAGGTGAAGCGCTCACGGAAGGTTTGTTCTGGATAGCAGACTTGGGAGAGGCCAGGCCGACGGACCTCCAAGGCTCACGTGAGGCCGCTTTTGCAGGAAAGGAAAGTATAGGCCTGAGAGTTATGCGAGCGCCCTGACAACCTATCCGAATTCGTTAGATTTGCCTTTCTGCTCTTTGCGCCCAATATACTCCCGATGAATTCTGCAGCGCATTCCTCGAACCGATCGCTATCGGTCGACTCGTTCGAGCCGATTGAGCGCGTCACAAACCGGCTGGTGGGGGCAGCGTTTTCGCCGCATCGACACGATACTTACACCGTCGCTGTGACTATGGCTGGGGTGCAGACGTTCAACTATCGCAGGGAAACACGGTATTCGTTGCCGGGTCAGGTGCTGATCCTTCATCCCGACGAATTGCATGATGGACACTGCCATGATGAGGCGGGGTTCAGCTATCAAGCGGCCTATGTTCCGCCCACTCATGTCCAGGCAGTGCTTGGAGGCGCGGAACTGCCGTTTGTCGCTAATGGAGTCTCGACGGATCCCGCCTTGATCGCGGCAACCTTAAACCTGGTTTTCGACTGCGCGGGCGTCGAGGATTCCGGTGCGTATGAAGACGCGCTTTACGATCTGGCCCATGCCATGAACAATGCATCTGGCAGGGCCGCCACTGTCAGGATCGCCGACCGAACAGCCGTGATGCGGGCACGCGAATATCTCGAAACCGCAGTCGTTTTCGGTGCGCGACTCGATCAACTTGAGCAAGTGACTGGCTGTGACCGCTGGCAGCTTTCGCGTGACTTCCGGGCATTGCTCGGCACCAGCCCCTATCGCTATTTGCAGTATCGGCGGGTCGATCTTGCAAAGCGGCTGATGCGTGAAGGCGCGAAGCTGGCCGATGCTGCTCATGGCGCTGGTTTTGCCGATCAGAGCCATTTTGGCCGCACATTCCGCAAGGCAGTTGGTCTCACGCCAAAGGAGTGGCTTCGCTCGGACTTGTTCTGCACGATCGTTCTATAGGCGTCCGCTGCCAGCGGGTAGCTCAGGCGACATGACACAGATCATCTTTTCCGACGAGACACCCAAAGGATGGATACCGCCGAGTATCGCCGCCCCCTTCATCTGCATTTTCATTTTTGCCATCAGCATGACGCCGTTCGATATCGGACTCGAATATCTCGGCTTGACTGACGCGATGGGTTCGCCGCTGGGGCCTTTGGGCTTTTGCCTGATGCTGGCTTCGTTCGTCGCCGTGGGTCTCGCGGTATCTGGCTGGGTGCGCTGGGTCGAAAAGAGAAGCCTCGCAAGTGTTGGACTTCGCGGAGAACAACGGCTCAAAAAGTTCCTGATCGGACTGGCAGTTGGCATAGCGATGATGGGCGCGATTGTGACCGCGATCGCACTTTCTGGCGGATACCGTGTCGCTGATCTGGCCCCAGCCTTTGCCAGCCCTGCTGCGCTCGGCTGGATCGCCCTGTTGCTCGCCGGCTTTGCCGTGCAAGCAAGTGTGGAGGAGTTCGTTTTTCGCGGCTGGCTGTTCTCGACCATCATGCGGCGTTGGAACACGACTGCCGCCTTCATATTATCGTCCGCCGCTTTCACCTTTCTTCACTTTTCACCCAGAACATCGCTGTTGATGTTGGCCATGACCTTCATCTTTGCGATTTTCGCCTGCGCCTGGGTGCGTCGTTCGAATTCGATCTGGGGGGTGATGGGCTGGCACGTCGGCTGGAACTGGTTTGGCGGCACCGGTTTTGATGTGCCGATTACGGGTCTGGACACCGGTCTGCCCGCACTGGTGATGAAAATGGTTCCTGTCGGGCCGGCCTGGCTCAACGGTGCCGGGGAAGGGCCGGAAGCGAGTGTGTTTACGCTTGCCCTGCTGACTGTTGCTGGCTTGAGCCTTCTTCTGCTTCCAACGCATCGAGGACGAGACGGAATCGACCCAACAATTTCCGGACAGCAAGCGTAGCCGCTTCGCTCCGCGAGGCTCGGGAAGCGACAGGTCCCTAAGATGACCGTGAACCGGAAGCGTAACCTGCCAAAGGCCGTAAGTGCCCTGACGGAACTGGCCCGCTGAAGCTTTGCCAAATTCTGCGATCGCAATAACACTCTAAGCAATGCCAACAACGCGAACCGCCATCGTAGATTGCGGATTGCGAACGGCAGCTTGAGTCGCTTCCTTGCCAAAAATCTGATGTTCCGAATTCCACCACAAAACGGATATAACGTTGCTGATTTCGCTGCCCCAAAAGCGGGCGGCGGAAATATTGCGCCACAGTTTAAGCAGGCGCTGACCACTCAGCCCCGCCCCTTCATCTCTTCGGGCCAGACCATGCGGGTCGCTTCGGTGCTGGCCGCCACCAGCCGTGTTCGCCCTGACTTGCTGCCACCGTATCGAACCGCTCGTCCCCGAGATAGATCGACAAACCGCCGGTCTGGCCAAGCAGGTTGCGGTCGGCCTTTAGCCAGCGCGGCTGGCAGCTGAAGGGCAGGTAGCGGTCGGCAATCACGATGTCCGACCGATCACAGGCCGCCGCAAGGGCGCGTTCATCAACCAATTCGCGGCCGCGTGCCATCAACACATGCCACAGGCGCCCGCCGCGCGTCAGCGTCACGACACAGAATTCGCGGCTGCAGTCCGCGCCCGGCCATTCGGTGAGCGGCAAGGGAGTTCCGTTCATCCCGGCCATTTCGAGCAGATTGTCGCTGGCAAAACTGCTCCGGTTGCCGCGCAGCACCAGCAGCCGATTGCCCTCGCCCGCGATGCCGACATGGCGACCGTCTCCGGAAACGAGCAGATCCGGCGCAGGCTTAAGCGCCATCAGCAGGGCGGCCAAGGCGGCGGGCACCAGTCCCAGCAATCGCACCCGGCCCTGCCACAGCGCCAACCATAGCCCTCCGGCCACAAACAGCGCGAACAGCGCGCCGCCCATTTCCGGCAGCAGCTTGACCGCGCCAGGCCGGTCCGCAGTCCAGTGCGCGATTGCCAGCAGCAGCTCGAGCGATTTACCCGCCAGCCACCACACCGGCGCGCCGAGACCAACGCTGTCCAATACCAGCGCAATCGCAATCAGCGGCATCGACAGAAACGTCACCAGCGGAATCGCGATGACGTTGGCGAAGGCTCCGTACACTCCGGCGCGGTGGAAATGAAACATGACGATCGGCATCAGGGCGATCTCGATCACCATTCCGGTCACCAACAGCATGAATGCGCGGCGGCCCATCCGGGACAGCCAGCTTTCCTCCCGCGGAGCAAGAAAACCGCGCACCGGCGCGCAATTATGCAACGCGACGATCGCCAGCACGGCGGCAAAGCTCATCTGGAAGCTCGGCCCGATCAGCGATTCCGGCCACAGCAGCAGCACGAACAGCGCCGCCGTGGCGACCATTCGCAGCGACAGCGGCTCGCGCCCGAGTGCCAGCGCGATCAGCACCAGCACCGCACCGACGCAGCTGCGCACGGTCGGTACTTCCGAACCTGTCAGCAATGTATATCCAATTCCCGCCAGCGCCCCGATCCCTGCAGCCAGAACCGGCAGCCGCACCCGCAATGTCAGCCATGGCCAAAGCGCCAGCAGCCGGATCGCCAACAGATACGCCGCAGCGATGACCGCGCTGACGTGCAGTCCGCTGATCGACAGCAAGTGGGTCAAACCGGAGTCGCGCATAGCGTCCTCGTCCGCTTCCGGGATCCCGCCCCGGTCTCCGCTGGCGAAGGCGGCAGCGATCGACCCCGGCGATCCGTCCAGCTGCGAGCGGACATGACTGGCCAGACGGCGCTGGAGCTTCGCGATACTGCCCCCGGGCGTGGCGGGTTCGATAATTTCGATCTCGCCCATCACGGAACCTGTCGCCGCGAAGCCCTGGAACCACGCGCTCCGGGCAAAATCGTATCCGCCGGGCAGCATCGGCGAGGCAGGCGGCATCAGGCGCACGCGCAGCCGGATAATCGCGCCTTCGCCAATTTCCGTGCCGATCAATTCGTCGTCGTCATTTTCGGGAACGTTGACCCGGATCTTCCGCGCAATGCCCGCGGCAGGATCGCGCATGGCGAGGATCAGCCGTACCCGGTCCTGCGCCGGCTGGTTCTCTCTGGCGAGCACCCTCGCCTCGATCCGCATGATTTGCGGCCGCTCCAGCGGCTGCGCGCCGACCATTTCGGAACGGGCCCATACCACCGCGATCCCGGCCGCAAAGACTAGCGCCACCGCTGTCACCGCCAGCCGCAATTCGGCTCGGTTGTCCTGCTCGCGCCACAGGGCCGCCGCGGCGATGGCGGCCAGCAATGCCGCGCCGATTGCCGTGCTCCATTGCCATGGCTTGCCCAGCGTGAACCAGGCGCCGATGCCGGCGGCGAAAAAGATGGTCAGCCAGGGCCCCCGATCGAACCCGGCACGCCCCAGAAATCGGTCGACAGCGCCGCTAATACTGGACAAGTCGGCGCGGCTGCGCCAAGTGCGCTGCACTGCAACATCGTGAACCGGCGGCCCGCCATCCATGGGTATCTCTGGAATGATCGGGCGGCCCATTAAACCATTGGAAGGAAACGCAACGGGATGGCAAGCACTAGCGACATGGTTGTCACGCGCTTTGCCCCTTCTCCCACGGGTTTCCTGCATATCGGCGGTGCCCGGACGGCCCTGTTCAACTGGCTGTTCGCCCGCCATCACGGCGGCAAGGCTCTGCTCCGGATCGAGGATACCGATCAGAAGCGGTCCAACCCTGACGCGATCGCAGCGATCTTCGACGGGCTCTCATGGCTGGGGCTCGATTACGACGAAGCACCGGTCATGCAGTCCGAACGCGCGGCGCGCCATGCCGAAGTCGCGCAGACGTTGCTGGAACATGGCCATGCCTACCGCTGCTATGCAACCACCGAAGAACTCGAGGAAATGCGCGCCGCGCAGCGTGCCGCGAAGCAACCGCTGCGCAACGATGGCCGGTGGCGGGACCGTGATCCGGCGGAAGCTCCTGAGGGCGCGCCGTTTGTTGTCCGGCTGAAAACTCCGGCGACGGGGGAAACCACCATCGAAGACCTCGTCCAGGGCCGCGTGACCGTGCGGAACGAGGAAGTGGACGATTACATCCTGCTGCGGGCGGACGGAACGCCGACCTATATGCTCGCCGTGGTGGTGGACGACCACGACATGAGCGTGACCCACATCATTCGCGGCGACGACCACCTCAACAACGCATTCCGCCAGCTTCCGGTCCTTCGCGCGATGAACGCGATCGAAGGCGGATGGCCCGATCCGGTCTACGCCCATATCCCGCTGATCCACGGGTCCGACGGAGCCAAGCTGTCGAAGCGGCACGGCGCGCTGGGGGTCGAGGATTACCGCGACGGGATGGGCATTCTGCCCGAAGCCATGTTCAACTACCTCCTGCGGCTTGGGTGGGGTCACGGCGACCGGGAAGAAATCACCCGCGAGGAAGCCATCGAATTGTTCGACCTCGGCGGCGTCGGCAAGAGCCCTTCCCGCTTCGACATCAAGAAGCTCGAGAATTTGAACGGTTATTACATCCGGGAGGCGGAGGATGGCCGTCTGGCGGGCCTGGTCGCGGCCAGGATCGGGCATTCGGCAGATATCGGTCTGCTGACCAAGGCGATGCCGGTGCTGAAAACCCGGGCGCGCTCGATCATCGAACTGGCGGAGGGTGCAGCGTTCCTGTTCGCATCCCGGCCACTGGACATGACTGACAAGGCCGCAGCGTTGCTGAACGAGGAATCGAGGGCGCTTCTGGCGCAGATTTCCGCCCGTCTGACCGCTGAAAATGACTGGACAATCGAGGCTCTGGAGGCCAATCTCAAGCAAATGGCCGAGGAACAGGGGCTGGGCCTCGGCAAGCTCGCGCAGCCGATGCGTGCCGCGCTGACGGGGACGACAACATCGCCCGGAATTTTCGATGTGCTGGTCCTGCTTGGCCGGGAAGAGGCCCTTGCGCGGATCGACGCGCAGGCTGCGCCCCGCGCCGGAACATGATATTTGAAGGAGAATGAAATTGTCGGACAAACAGGCGAAACTGGAAATTGGCGGGCAGTCCCTGGATTTCCCCGTTCTGGAGGGCAGCACCGGCCCCGATGTGGTCGATATCCGCAAGCTTTATGCCCAGACCGGCGCCTTCACATTCGATCCGGGTTTCACCTCGACGGCCTCATGCGAAAGCGCACTGACCTTCATTGACGGTGAAAAGGGTGTTCTGCTTCACCGCGGCTATCCGATCGGCCAGCTGGCAGAGCATTCCAACTTCATGGAAGTCAGTCACCTGCTGCTGAACGGCGAGCTGCCGACGAAGGAAGAACTCGACGATTTCACCTACACCATCACGCGGCACACCATGCTGCATGATCAGCTGCGCCAGTTCTACCAGGGTTTCCGCCGTGACGCGCATCCGATGGCGATCATGTGCGGCGTGGTTGGCGCGCTCTCGGCGTTTTATCACGACAGCACCGATATCGCGGACCCCGATCACCGCAAGATTTCGTCCCACCGCCTGATCGCAAAAATGCCGACGATTGCCGCCAACGCGTTCAAATACTCGATCGGTCAGCCGTTCATGCACCCGGACAATTCGCTGTCCTACACTGGCAATTTCCTGCGCATGACTTTCGGTGTTCCGGCGGAGGATTACGAAGTGATTCCGGCGGTGGAAAAGGCGATGGACCGCATTTTCATCCTCCACGCGGATCACGAGCAGAACGCCTCGACCTCGACCGTTCGTCTCGCCGGTTCTTCCGGTGCGAATCCCTTTGCCTGCGTCGCGGCCGGGATTGCCTGCCTGTGGGGCCCCGCGCATGGCGGCGCGAACGAAGCGGCGCTCAACATGCTGCGTGAAATCGGCACGCCGGACCGTATTCCGCATTATATCGAGCGGGCCAAGGACAAGAACGATCCGTTCCGCCTGATGGGTTTCGGCCACCGCGTGTACAAGAATTACGATCCCCGCGCGACGGTGATGCAGAAGACCGTGCGCGAGGTCTTTGACGCGCTGAAGGTCACCGATCCGGTGTTCGAAACCGCCCTGCGGCTGGAAGAAATGGCGCTCAGCGATCCTTACTTCGTCGAAAAGAAGCTGTTTCCCAATGTCGATTTCTACTCCGGCGTCATTCTCTCAGCGATCGGCTTCCCGACTACCATGTTCACCGCCCTGTTCGCCCTCGCCCGCACCGTCGGCTGGGTCGCTCAGTGGAACGAGATGATTTCCGATCCCGGCCAGAAAATCGGCCGTCCGCGCCAGCTCTATACCGGCCCGACCGAGCGGGATTACATTCCGGTCGATAAACGCTGAGAATTTTCGCCGGGCGTCCGCTTATGCGGCGCCCGGCAATTCCAGGATAAAGCGCGCGCCACTGCCGGGGCTGCTTTCAACCGTCAGATCGCCGCCCATCGCGCGGGCAATCCGGCGCGAGATATACAGGCCGAGGCCCGATCCGCCGTCACCCGACCGGCCCAGGCGTTCGAATTTCTCAAACACCACCGCTTGCTGCTCGGGCGTCAGGCCCGGGCCGTTGTCAGCCACCGTCACGCGGGTGCGCTCGCCAGCTTGCGCCAATTCGATCCGCACCTGCGAGCCGGGCGGAGAATAGCGAACCGCGTTGCCCACCAGATTGAGCAGCACCTGCAGCACCCGGCGAAACTCGGCAGTTGCAATCAGGCTTTCGCCCATGGCGGGCGCGATGAGGTCGATTTCGCGTTCTTTGGCCCGGACCCCGAGAATTCCCGCAGCGCGCTGCGCCACGTCGGCCAGGTCGATCCGGTCGGGAGCGGTCTTGAACTGGTCCGATTCGACGACGTCGAGGTCCGACAGATCGTCGATCAGGGCGAGCAGATGCTGTCCGGCGGACGCGATATCGGCGGCATAGTCGCTGTATTCATCTGCCAGCGGCCCGGCGAGCCGGGTGCGGATGGTTTCGGCATTGGCAATGATACGCGAGATCGGTTGGCGCAAAACAGGCGACAATTCCCGCCCGATCGAACTGCCGATCGAAAGCTCCACCGGCCTTTCCACCGCTGCACCCGGTTGAGCATAGGGTGTCTGCGACGTCAGGTAGAGCTCGAAACCGGCGCTGCCGAGTTCCGGCTGTCCCAGCGGCACAAGCGTGACGTTCCAACGCCGGTCCGAACCGGGCACCACGCATTCGGCGCCGTCAAGCAGCCGCCAGTGCGCCGTTGAGGCCTGGGGCTGCGAGGCACCGAGAGCGGGAAAGCTGACGGATTCGCTCCATGGCTGGTCCCTGTTGCTGCGCAATTGCCGGGCAAGTTCCGCCATATCCGGCGCGGTGCTGTCCACGGACAGGACCCTCTGCTGCGGATCCAGCCGCGCGGAAAGTTCTGCCAGCGCGCGGTCGATGGTCAGCTTGCGTGCATAGCTTTCGCTCGCGTCCTCGGGCGGCAGCTGCGCCGCTTGCCAATTGGCAATGCGGATCAGGCAGCCGCCGTCAGGCGCGTCCGGTGTGCCGCCTTCACTTCCGAGCGGCGATACCTCGACCCACGCCTTGATCAGATCCTCGCCGTCGACGGCCTGGATCATCCGGGCGAGCCGCAAACCGTATTTGCGC
>NZ_JAXMJI010000020.1:0-50084 GCF_034376665.1 Allopontixanthobacter sp.
CCGGTGCCGAGTGAGCCAGCGGCGGTGGCCGGTGCCGGTGCAATCAGCTCGCCCGGCACGTTCTGTTCGGCAATCGGCGGGACCGCCGCCGTGCGGGATTGGAGCCACCGGTCCCATTGCTCCGGTGCATGGGCCACAGTGACGAAGCCCATCAGGGCATGCGGACCACCGCAATATTCCGCACATACCCCGCCGTAGCGGCCCGCACGGTCGGCTTCGATCCGCAGCAGGTTGGTCCGGCCGGGAATCATGTCCTTCTTGCCCGACAGGTTGGGCACCCAGAAACTGTGGATCACGTCGCCGCTGGCCAGTTCGAGCACGACCGGGCGGCCCACCGGCAAGTGCAATTCGTTGGCATCGCGCATCATTACTTCACCGTCAGGGGCAAGATATAGGACGTCGAACCACCACATATTCCCGGTTATCCGCACCCGCATTTCGCCGCCGGTGTTACCTTCCGACAGCGAGGCCGTCAGTGTCAGGCCCCAGACCAGCAGGACGGTGAGGACAATGCCGGGAAAGGCGATGCCGCCGATCCAGACGGCGGCCTCGCCGCCCAGCTTCCTTTTCAGCCAAACGGGTCCGCGGATCGCGACATAAAGCGCGGTCACGACTATTGCGGTGACCACTACGCCTATCGCAATCAATGCCCACGCCAGTGTCGTAACGCTGTCGGCATAGGGTCCTGCAGGATCCAGTACCGGCGGCGGCCATCCCCACCACGCGTCGAAGGCCCCCGCGCCCTCAATCATCGTCGATGCCGTAAAAATATTCCGCCACATCCCTCGCCTCAGCTGCGGTCAGCGGCATCGCCGGCATCGTCGATCCGGGTTTGACCGCCGGCGCATTGCGCACAAAGGCTGCGAGATTTTCCGGAGTGTTGGGGATCGCCCCTGCAATAAATCCGAAATCGTCGAATTTTGCCAGCGATGGACCCGCGCGGCCTCTGGGCCAATCCAGGTCGGGAATTTCGTGACAGGCACCGCAGCCAACCCGCTCCATCGCAACCAATCCGCGCTGCCGGGCTTCGGGATCGGGAGCATAACGGGGACTCGGGGGTTGTTTGCATGAGGAGAGCACGCCGCTCACCGCGAACAGCGCGAGTAGTGCGATTGCTCGATTTGACGAGTGTTGGACCGTTTCCAGCATTACATAGGTAACCCGCCCATGACGATCTATGTTCCCGACTGATACGCACCAACGAACCGCCATTCCGGGCGGCCTCGTCGCTCTCGCGCTGTTGTGGGGATGCGCCGGACCGGAACCCGCGCCGCACCGCTTCGAACGTACCGGCGAGCTGATAGCCCTGAGCGGCGGCGACTCAGGAGCCACCGGCGCGTGTGTGACCTGCCACGGCCTGAAGGGCCAGGGAGACGGCGCGCTGGTCCCCCGACTGGCCGGACTCGATCCGGGCTATTTCGCCCGGCAGATGGAATATTTCTCGGAAGGCCAGCGACGTCATCCGCAAATGGCGTGGATCGCCGGACGGCTGGACTGGCCCGCCCGACAAAAGGTGGCCCGCTATTACGCCGACCTTCCGCTGCCTGATGGCGCAGGCAGCATTCCGTCCCCCGCCGATTGCAAGGCCGCCGAACTGTACCACACGGGCGATCCGCAGCGCGGGCTGCCATCCTGCGCGAGCTGCCACGGCGAAGACGGCGCAGGCGCTGGGCAAGGCAATCCTGCCCTGGCCGCGCAGCCCGCGCCGTATCTCCAGGCGCAGCTTCAGGCATGGTCATCGGGCAAACGGTATGGCGATCCGGATAACAGCATGATCCGCATCAGCCGCCTCCTGACGCGTCCGGAGATGGCCCGCCTGGCCGGCTATAGTTCGGCCCTGCCGGGTGGGAGTGGGTATCCGGCACCTCCGGAAGCATGCCCTTCAGCACGTCGTCCCGGTCCCAGAAGTGGTGCTTGATGGCAGCAATGGCGTGCGCGGGGATCAGCAGAGCCAGAAGGATCACACAGGCCACATGAACGTCACCGGCTGCTTCCAGGACCCGGAACTGCCATTCGGGTGACAAGTCCTGGAACGGCATCGCCGGTATGGGGACCAGACCCGCGAGCGACAGGTCCCTCGAAGGCTGGATCGCGGACCACATGATCCATCCGGACAACGGAAGCGCAGTAAACAGGGCGTAGAAGATGAAATGGATTGCGTGGGCCACCCTGGACCGCCAGCCCTGGCTGTCGGCATCGTTGATCGGTCCCGGCACGATCAGCCGCCACAGCAGGCGCAGCGCCCCAAGCAGCAGCAGCGTAAGGCCTATTTCCGAATGAAGCTGGTATGCGTCGAGCTTTGCCGGACCCACCAGATACCGCTGCATCGCCCAGCCGGTCACAAGCTGGTAGATGACCACCCCTGCCATCACCCAATGGAAAGTCACTCCGACCGGAGTATATTTGCCCCGCTCCCGGTAACTCATCGACCATTGCTGAAGCGCGCGGATCATGTCCCGGTGCCGGGCCGGGCCTCAGGCTCGAGCGAACGGTAAAGCAGGGTGACGGCAATCAGCAGATAGGCAGCCGCAGCCACCACCCACATGACGAGGCCGCCAATCTGCTGGTCTTCGAGCGGCGACAAGCCCCACAGGCTGGTGGTCAGGAAATGCGGCGCATAAAAGGCTCGGCCCGCGAAGGTCAGCAGGGCACCCAGCGCGCCCATCTGCACCATCGTCGCCAGCAGCGCGGTGACAGCAGCGGATGCGTGCGCTTGCCGCAGCCTCGCCCACCACACGGCGGCGCTGGCCGTGATCGTGATCTGCATGGTCCAGAACAGCAGATCGCTGGACAGCGCTGCCGCATAGAGGCCGGGCGCATGCCACAGCCAGATCACGGCGGCCTGAATCGCGGTCAGCACTGTCAGCGATGGAAGGGCGCGCTTGTGCAGACCCAGCGAGATCACCAGAAGCGGCGCCAGAACCAGCATCAGCGCAGCATGATGGCCGACGCGGACGGAAAACAGCGCCGATCCAAGCGCGCATATCGGGGATACGAAGAGCACCAGCACCGCCAGTGCTGCGCCGGTGTGGCTCGCCTTGCGGTCGGGAGCAAAGCGAAGCGCGGCAAGCAGGAACAGGGTCAGGGCCGTGATCAGCAGCGGATCGAAGTTCCACCGCGCAAACCACTCAGCAGGTCCTGGACCGGGCCCGCAATAGGGTATCCATTGTGAGAAACCGCTGGTGGTATTCATTACACCCTTCCTGTGCATTCAAGCCGCCAGACGCTCCGAAGTTCCCCCGAGGCACCACTGTCAGGCGGTCGATGCCCGGGAACGCCAATCCCTCTGATGGGTAATTTCAGCGTACCCGCCCTGATTCGGAACCTGGTGCATGGAGGAACGATGGCTTCTACCCTCTTGGAGAATGACATGGCGAACGGTGCTCCCGCTGCGCAAATAAAGTCGGTCTGCGATATATTGGACGAACTGCGCCATCTGGCGGCCGATCAGGACCGGGTCGCCATCGGCGATGTTCTCGATGCGATCGGAGACCGTTCCTACGGCCCCGCGCTCATCCTTCCTGCGCTGGTCGAGATCAGTCCGATCGGCGGCATTCCCGGCGTCCCGACCTTTCTGGCGCTGATGATTGCATTGACCGCCGCGCAGCTCCTGCTTGCGAAGGAACACCTTTGGCTACCCCAATTCATCCAGCGTCGGTCGGTCGGAAGCGGCAAGCTGCGGCGAGCGGCGGACAAGCTGGACGGGCTAGCAGTCCGTCTCGACAAATGGTTCCATCGGCGGTTTCACCGCTTTGTCGGAAATCGCTGGCAGCGCATTGCCGCCGGTGCAGTGATCCTGCTGTGCCTGCTGGTTCCGCCGCTGGAACTTGTTCCCTTCGCAAGCACGGTGCCGATGCTCGTGATAATGGCCGTCGGGCTGGCCATTCTGGTGCGCGACGGTCTGCTGATGATGATCGCTATTGGCCTGGCAGCGGCAACAATTGTCGGCGGCATCGGGCTGGCCGCCTCGTCCGATCTCCTCGGAGGCAGCGGCACCGGAGGGTAATGGCTAGCGGCTTACCGTGGCCCCAGCATATCTTCCGGCCGGACGATGCGATCGTAGTCTTCAGCGCTGACCCACCCGCTCGCCGTAGCGGCTTCGCGCAGCGACAGACCGCGTTCATGCGCATCCTTCGCGATCTTCGCCGCCTTGTCATAGCCGATGGTCGGGGCGAGCGCGGTTACCAGCATCAAGGAATTTTCGACGCTGCGGGCGATGTTCTCGCGCCGCGGTTCGAGACCTTCCAGCAGATTCCGGGTGAAGCTGTCGCAGCCGTCGGACAGCAGCCGGGCCGACTGGAGGAAATTATAGGCCACGACCGGGCGATAGACGTTGAGTTCGAACTGGCCCTGACTGCCCGCAAAGGTAATCGCCGCATTGTTGCCGAACACTTGCGCGCATACCTGCGTCAGGGCCTCGACCTGCGTCGGATTGACCTTGCCCGGCATGATCGAGCTGCCCGGTTCGTTCGCCGGCAGCAACAGCTCGCCGAGACCGGATCGGGGGCCGGAACCGAGCAGCCGGATATCCCCGGCAATCTTGGTGAGACTGACCGCGAGCCCTGTCAGCGACCCATGCGCGAACACCAGCGCATCCTGCGCCGCCAGCGCCTCGAACTTGTTGGGCGCGGTGACAAACGGCAGACCGGTCGCCCGCGCCAGTTCCTCCGCCATCATCGCGCCAAAGTCGGGATGGGTATTCAGGCCCGTCCCGACCGCTGTCCCGCCCTGGGCGAGTTCCAGCAGCCCCGGCAGGCACAGGCGGATGCGCTCGGTTCCCGCTTCCACCTGCCGGGCATAACCGGAAAACTCCTGCCCCAGCGTAAGCGGGGTAGCGTCCTGGGCATGAGTGCGGCCGATCTTGACGATATCCTGCCAGTCCCGCGCCTTGCCCTCCAGCGCCATCTGCATTCGTTCCAGCGCCGGCAACAATTTCTCCGAGATCATCCGGACCGCGGCAATATGGATCGCAGTCGGTACCGTATCGTTCGACGATTGGCCCATGTTGACGTGATCATTGGGATGCACCGGAGCCTTCGCGCCCAATTCACTGCCGAGCGACAGATTGGCCGCATTGGCGATCACTTCGTTGGCGTTCATGTTGCTTTGCGTTCCGGAACCCGTCTGCCAGACGGGCAACGGAAACTCCGCGTCGAGTTCTCCCGAAGCGACGCGGCCCGCGGCCGCTTCGATGGCTGCCGCCAGTTCGCCGTCCAGCAAGCCGAGCCGGTGGTTGGTTGCCGCAGCGGCGTGCTTTATCAGGCCGAGCGCATGGATGATTTCGGTCGGCATCCGCTCGGTTCCAATGCGGAAGTTCTCCGCCGCCCGCTGCGTCTGCGCACCCCACAAGCGGTTTGCGGGAACTCGAACCTCACCCAGCGTATCGGTCTCGATTCTGTGGTCAGCCATGGAACTAAGCATAGCCTTCTGTGCGGCCGCACAAAGGAAAAGTTTCGCCTAACTCCGGGTCACACCAGCCGTACGGACTAGAACCAGGCCTTGATCCCCACGAGCAGCACCACCCCGTCCGGATCTTCGCCTTCCAGCCGTGCGAAATCGGCCGTGCGGCCGGTCCTGGCCTCGTATTCCACACCGAGGTAGGGCGCGAATTCGCGGGTAATCTCGTAGCGCAGACGCAGACCGATTTCCGCCTTGGAAAGGCCGGACCCGATGCGCTGTTCGGGCACATCCTGCGCGGACAGCTCAATTTCGGCGCGCGGCTGGAGGATCAGGCGCTGGGTGAGTCTCTGGTCGTATTCCGCCTCGATCCGCGCGGTCAGGTCGCCCCGCTCTGACAGGAACAGCGCGGCATCCACTTCGAACATATAGGGCGCGAGGCCCTGCACTCCGAGCACTCCGTAGGCCGTCCCGGTCGGTTCGAGATCATAGCGCGCGCCCGCCTGCAAATCGAAAAAAGGACCGATCGCGTGGCTCCACAAGACCTGGACTTCGGCGGATTCCAGCGGGCCGGAAAAATCGCCCTCTCCTTCGGATTTCAGCCACAGCTTGTCGAGGTCGCCCCCGTACCATCCCTGCGCATCCCACAGATATTTCTCCTGGCCATTGGCGATTCTAGCTTCCAGCCGGTCGATGATCACGACACTGGTGATCATGCCGCCATTCTCGACCTTCAGCGCCTTGCGCGAAGCGGCCATGGCATCTGCGCCCCAGATCGCGTCGGCTGCGTGCCGCGGGCCCTGCGCGGCCTGCGGCGGCGGAGCCTCCTCGGCGGTCGTCAGAGTCATGTCATGGCCGGCGTGGGGGTCTTGCGCGGGGTCAGGTTGCTTGCTGCCCAATGCCTTGGCAATGGCCGACAGGTCATAGGCTGGCGGTGGCGCGGGCGTTTCCTGATGCTGATGCTGCGCCATGGCTGACGCGGACGCCAGCAACAGTGGACCAAGGGCGAACATCGCGGTCCTTCGCATCATGCTTCGCCGCCAAGGGGGCGCACGGTGACGACCTGGAACATGCCCGAATGCATGTGGTACAGCAGGTGACAATGGAACGCCCAATCGCCCGGCTCGTCCGCGGTGAGGTCGAAGGTGGCGGTGCTGCCCGGCTGGACGATAACAGTGTGCTTGCGCGGCTGCTGACCATGCCCGGCCCCGTTCACCAGTTCGAAGAAATGGCCGTGCAGATGGATCGGATGCGCCATCATCGTGTCGTTCACCAGCTTGACCCGGACCCGTTCATTATAGGCAAAGCGGATCGGATCATCGGCCACGGCAGAGAATTTCCTCCCGTCGAACGACCACATATAGCGTTCCATGTTTCCGGTCAGATGGATCTGCATTTGCCGGGTGGGAGATTTGACGCTGTGGTCGGTCTTCCGGGCGCGCAGATCGGCATAGCGCAGAGTACGGTGGTCGACCTTGTCCAAACCAAGTCCAGGATAGTCCATCCGGTCCACCGGCATCGGCGCGATCATGTCGACGCCCGCGCCGACTTCCACATCGGGCGGCAGGTTCGAAGTGTCGCGCATGGAATGGCTCATCCCGCCGGAGGATTGATCCATAGTCGGCGCTGGCGGTACGGTATGTCCCAGGGCCGCGTGATCGACCTCGCCGGCATTGCTGGCTCCGCGGTCTATGCCTTCCATGCCGCCCATTCCCATGTCGCCCATCCCCATATCGGCCATGGTCAGCGTCACCGGTTCGCGCAGCGCCGGAAACACCGTTCTTGCCCCCGCCTGCGAGGTAAGCGTTGCCGCGCCCATGCCCGACCGATCCATGGCTTCGGCCACCAGAGCATGGGCACCGGCGGGCGGGGTCACGATCACGTCATATGTTTCCGCCGTGCCGATCTGCAGTTCATCCACCTCGACATCGTGCACGTCCTGTCCGTCGGCCTGAATCACCGTCATCGGCACTCCCGGAATGCGAACGTTGAAGAAGGTCATCGCGCTGCCGTTGATGATCCGCAGCCGCAGCCGCTCGCCGGGCCTGAACAGATATTCCAGATTGTCGACCGGGCCGTGCCCGTTGACCAGATAGGTGTAGGTTGCCCCGGTCACATCGCTGATGTCGCGCGGGTTCATCCGCATACCGCCCCACATGCGGCGCATTTCGCCGGGCATATCGCCGTCGGTCGCGGTCTGCATCTGGTAGTTGAAATAGCCTTCGGAGACTTTCAGCTTGCGCATTATCGAATGCGGATGGAGCGGCGAAAATTCGCTCAGCAACACCACATAATCGCGGTCATAGCGCGGGTCCGGCTCGGCCGGATCGATGATCAGGGGTCCGTAATGGCCCATCTGTTCCTGCAAGCCGGAATGGCTGTGCCACCAATAGGTGCCGCTTTGCCGGATCGGGAATTCATAGACGAAAGTCTGCCCCGGCTTGATGCCCGGAAAGCTGACACCTGGAACGCCGTCGAACTGGAACGGCAGCAGCAGGCCGTGCCAATGGATCGAGCTGTCCTCGTCCAGCGTGTTGGTGACATGCAGCCGGACATTCTGGCCCTCGCGCAGTCGCACCAGCGGACCAGGCACGGTGCCGTTGACCGCCACCGCGTGACCGCTGCGGCCCCCGGTCGAAAAATGCGCATTGCCGATCGCCAGGCGGATATCCTCGCCTGATACCGTTCCGAAGCCCTTGCCGGCATGGGTCAGGCTTTCGCCCTTCGCCCAGCCAGGCATCGGAAGCTGCGCTGCGCCGATCATTGCGGCGGTTCCGGTGAGGAATTTGCGACGCGGGATCAGGGGAAGATTCGGAACGCGGCTTGCACTTTTCATCGAACGACACATAATACCCCCTTGGGGTATTACAAGACAGGAACGCCGGTGCCGACTATACAATCGAGAACAAAAACCAACCGCCTTCGCAGGATCGAAGGGCAGGTGCGCGGCGTGGCGCAGATGATCGAGGATGGCCGCTATTGCATCGATGTGCTGGCGCAGATCCAGGCGATCAAATCCGCTCTCGCCAAGGTTGAAAGCGAAGTGCTGAAAGATCACGCCGCCAGCTGTGTCTCCGCCGCGATTGCCTCCGGCGACGAGGCTGAGCAGCGCATCAAATTCAACGAATTGATCGAACTGCTGGAACGCCAGCGCCGCTAGCGGTTATTCGCTGCCCTTGATCGGGCCCGCTTCGTTGGCGAGCACCTCGACCACTGCCGTCCACACCGCGACATTCTGGCGCAATTGCACCGGATCGATCTTGTCGAGCGTGTCATCCGGTGTGTGATGCAGGTCGAAATAACGCGTTCCGTCCTGCTGCAGATCGATGATCGCGCCCTTCTGGTCCCGCGAGATATCGATGTCCGCCCCGCCGGTCGCGACCTGGCTGGACGGTGCCACGCCGAACCGCGCCACAGCGGCGGCGAGTTTCCCTGCGAGCGCGGGATTGCCCTGTCCGAAATTGGTCTGGATCTGCCAAATCCTGTCCGCCCCGAAATCGCTTTCGAGACCCACCCCGATAGGCTCGCCAATATGTGCGGCGCTGTAGGCCTTGCTGCCCCACAGCCCGGTTTCTTCCGCCCCGGCAAACAGTACCCGGATCGTCCGCAGTGGCTGCCCCGCTGCCGATGCGTGCCGTGCGGCCGCGGCCACGATGCCGCATCCCGCACCGTCGTCGATTGCGCCGGTCCCCAGATCCCAGCTGTCTAGATGGCAGGCAAGCAGGACTGGAGGCAGCGAGGGATCGCGCCCGACGATTTCCCCGACGACATTGCCCGACCGCGTCTGGCCAAGCTTTTGCGGGGTCAGGACCAGCTTCATCGTCACTGGCTTGCCGTCTGCACGTTCGAACATTCGTTCCAGATTGGCGGCATCGGGAAGCGACAGCGCGCCCGCCGGAATCATGCCATCAACCACCTGCGTGCCGCCAGTATGCGGATTGCGGTGGTAATCGGTGCCGACCGATTTGATGACCGAGGCGGCCGCGCCCTTTTCCGCCGCGATACTCGCCCCTACCCAGCGCGCCGGGCCCGCAAAGCCGTATTGCGACCCGTCCTGCGTAGGTGTCATGGAATGGCTGATATAGGCGATCTTGCCGGCCAGGCTTCCGGCCGGTGCAGTTTGCAGGGCGGCGACGGTATCGAACTTCACGACTTCCGCGGTGATCCCGTTAATGCCGGTCGATGCGCTGCCGCCCAGCGCCGTCACATGGAAGGGTTGCGGAAAGGGCGCGACGATCTCGGCCGTTTCAACGCCGCGCACCCAGGTGTCCATCATGTACGGCTCGTTCACGACATTGGCGAAGCCGTTTGCCTTCAGCCATGCCATCGCCCAGTCCCGCCCGCGCTGTTCCGCCTCGGTACCCGCCTGGCGGGGGCCGACTTCGGTCGTCAGCCCCTCCACGAAGTCCCAGGCGAGGGTGTCACTCACCAGAGCCATATCGGCATGATCGGCCGGTTGGGCCATCACGGCAGGAACGGAAACGGGGAGCGAAAGTGCGACCAGCACGAATAAGGATGATTTCATGGCGCCGAGCGCTATCTCCACCCGCCGTCTAAGTCCAGCCGGTCAGAATTTAACCCCCGCAGAAATTCCCCAGATCCGCGGTTCGTTCACCATCGCGGTCAGATTGTTGAAATCGATCGCGCTGACTGCCGAGGTATCCTTGGTGATATTGCGGACAAAGGCGGCGACATCGAAATCGTCGGTGGAATAGCCGATGCGCACCCCGCCTTCGATCTGGCGAGCATCCTGAAATTCAACCGATTCATACAGGAAGAAATTGATCCGCGAGCGGTACGACCAGTCGGTAAAGGCGTAGAATTCGCCATTCGGGGTCGGGATTTCATAACGCGCGGTCCAGTTCGCAATCCACCGCGGTGCCTGCGGCAGCCGGTTCCCGTCGATGCTGACGATAGCGGCAGAAAAAGGTGCCGCGGGGGTCACGATTGGATCGGTGATCGTGCACAGAGAGACATTCGGGAAGGTATCGAGCCGCGTCGCCCCGCAGGCTGCGGTGGTCAGATCAGAATCCTGGATTTCGGTGTGGTTGAAGCTCAACCCCGCCGTAAGATACAGATTATCCACCGGGATCAATTCGGCATCGAGCTCGAAGCCGTAGCCGCGCACATTATCGGCATTGATCAGCCGGTTTGCGTTCACATTGCCGCCAACCGCCGTCAATTGCGCATCGTTTAGATCATACAGGAAGCCCGACAGGTTTACGCGCGCACGCCCGCCCAGCAGGGTGGATTTGATACCAGCTTCATACGAGGTGATGGTTTCCGAATCGGCAACCGAGACCCCGTCTTCCAGCGGTGTCGCCGTGGCTGGCGGGAACAGAATACGTCCCTGAATGCTCGGCGCACGATACCCGCGCGCCACCTTTGCATAAAGATTGACGTCGTCGGTCAGTTCGTAAGTGACGCTGCCGTCCCAGGTGATCGTGTCATCGCTGACCGACCGGGTGACCGTGCCGAGTGGATTTTGCAGGAAAGTCGGGAACTGCGAATCCGCGCTGCGCACAACCACGAAATCGCGTTCATCGTCATTGTACCGGATGCCGCCCGTGACACTCAAACGCTCGGTCAGATCGACGGTTACAGAGCCGAAAATGCCCAACGCTTCGCTGTCCTGTTGCTGCGAAACGACGATATTGATCCCGCCCGGCGCATTCAGGGGATCGCCCAGTGTGGAGAAATTCTGGCTCAGGATGCTGAGGCTTTCATCGAAATAAAAGATCCCCGCCTGATAGCTGATCGGTCCGTCCCCATTGCTGGCAATACGCAATTCCTGGGTGAACTGATCAAGGTCCGGAACCGCATCGCGCGTTTCCGCCGTGAACGGAATATCGCCTGGACCGAACAGGTTTGGTGGCAGGAAATTCGCGCCAAAGCCGCCGTCGACGTCGCCAACCGAGGATGATTTGCCAGTCCAGAAACTGGTTACCGAAATCAGCGAAACCGGGCCGATGTCCCACGTCACGCGGGCCGAAGCGTTTCGGGTCGTTACCGATTGGTCATTCTGACCATCGGTGGAAACGGTATCGCGATCGAAATTCTCGTTGAGGCCGGTCTCGCCGCGAGTAAAATTGTTCGCCCGGAACAGACGCGCCGTGCCCTCGAGATCGCGCACCTGGCCGGTCAGCAGGATCTCGAAATCATCCGAAGGACTAATCGCCGCCTGCAGACGAAAGGCGAGATCCTTGTAACCACCAAAGGCGTCCTTGGTTGTGCCCGATGGCAGCACATTATCGACGTAATCATCCTGCCGCTGATACAGGCCCGACAGCCGGACGCTGACATTGTCGCCCAGCGGACCGCCTGCTGCAGCTTCGGCATTGATGTTGTTGAAGCGGCCGTAGGAGACATTCGCATAGCCGCCGGGAGTGTCCTGCGGCTTTACCGAATCGAATTTGACGATCCCCGCCGGCGTGTTGCGCCCGAACAGCGTACCCTGCGGGCCGCGCAACACCTCTACCCGTTCCATGTCGAACACCGGGAACCCCTTGAGAATGGGATTTTCCAGCACGACGTCATCATAGATCAGGCTAACGGGCTGGGACGCGTTGAAATCGAAATCGGTGTTGCCGAGACCGCGAATATAGAAGCGCGGGAATGTACGCCCGAACGACGATTCGACGATCAGGCTGGGCACGCGCCCGGATAAAGCGCGAATATCCTGTCCCCCGCTGCCGAGCGCGACCAGCTGGTCTTCGCCGATCGCGGTGACGGATACCGGCACGTCCTGCAGATTTTCCTCCCGCCGCTGTGCGGTAACGATAATCTCCGTCAGACCGGGCGCGGCCCCGACTGTCTCGTCGGTATCCTGCGCTGCGGCTGGCGCGGCAAACATGATGGCACTGGCAATTGCCAGAGCCGCGCTGGTGGTGAAACAACGTGCATTGACTGTCATAATCTTGCCCCCGAACCGGCTGTCGATTTTGTCACGGAATGCCCCCAAGCCGCGAATCGATCGTTGTAAGATGTCGGTGCAATTCGCAGCGGTTGCGGCCTGCGTCAATTCTCCTCCGGTGGAAAGTCGCGTCTGCGCAAGGCTTCGTGTCAGATTTACCACGATCCGGGCGCATGTTCTTGCCCCTTCGGACAATGGCCCCTATCTGCGCACCGACATATCGTCCCACCTGCATTCCCCAGTCCGAAGGACCCTCGATGGCCGCGCAATACGCATTCGTCATGAAGAACATGACCAAGACTTTTCCCGGCGCGAAAAAGCCGGTGCTGGAGAACATCAATCTCCAGTTCTACCAGGGTGCGAAAATCGGGATCGTCGGCCCCAACGGCGCGGGTAAGTCCACCCTGATCAAGATCATGGCCGGGTTGGACACGGATTTCACCGGCGAAGCCTGGCCGGGCGAAAACATCACCGTGGGCTATCTGGAACAGGAACCGCAGCTCGACGAAAGCAAGACGGTGCTCGAAAACGTCAAGGATGGCGCGCGCGAAACCGCCGATCTGGTGGAGCGCTTCAACGCGATTTCGGCCGAAATGGCCGAACCCGACGCCGATTTCGACAAGCTGGGCGACGAGAT
This sequence comes from Allopontixanthobacter sp., assembly GCF_034376665.1. Taxonomy (NCBI): domain Bacteria; kingdom Pseudomonadati; phylum Pseudomonadota; class Alphaproteobacteria; order Sphingomonadales; family Erythrobacteraceae; genus Allopontixanthobacter; species Allopontixanthobacter sp. The sequence goes on from NZ_JAXMJI010000020.1 coordinate 12,948, forward strand.
GGCCGATCTGCAGAGCAAGATCGACGCGGTGGATGGGTGGACGCTCGACAACCAGCTCGAAATCGCTATGGAGGCCCTGCGCTGTCCGCCGTCCGACGCGCCGGTTAATAATCTGTCGGGCGGTGAAAAGCGCCGCGTGGCGCTGACCCGGCTGCTGATCCAGAAGCCGGGCATCCTGCTGCTGGACGAACCGACCAACCACCTTGACGCTGAAAGCGTCGAATGGCTCGAAAACCACCTCAAGGAATATGCCGGCGCGGTGCTGATGATCACCCATGACCGCTATTTCCTCGACAATGTGGTCGAATGGATTCTCGAGCTCGATCGCGGATCCTACTATCCTTACGAAGGCAATTATTCGACCTATCTGGAAAAGAAGGCCAAGCGCATGGCGCAGGAAGACCGCGAGGATTCCGGGCGGCAGAAGGCCTTGTCGGAAGAACTGGAATGGATTCGTCAGACCCCCAAGGGCCGGCAAACCAAATCGAAGGCCCGCCTGCGCAAATTCGAAGAATTGCAGGATGCGCAATCGAACCGCAAGCCGGGCAAGGCGCAGATCGTGATCCAGGTGCCCGAACGGCTTGGCAGCAAAGTGATCGAGGCAAAGGGCCTGACCAAGGCTTACGGCGACAAGCTGCTGTTCGAAGATTTGTCGTTCATGCTGCCGCCGGGCGGTATTGTCGGGATCATCGGCCCGAACGGCGCGGGCAAATCGACGCTGTTCCGGATCATCACCGGCCAGGAACAGCCCGACAGCGGCGAGATCTCGATCGGGGAAACCGTCCATCTCGGCTATGTCGATCAGAGCCGCGACGATCTCGACCCCAAGAAGAACGTGTGGGAAGAAGTCTCCGACGGGCTCGATTACATGAAGGTCAACGGTCACGACATGAGCACAAGGGCCTATGTCGGCGCGTTCAATTTCAAGGGCGCGGACCAGCAGAAGGTCGTCGGCAAGCTGTCGGGCGGTGAACGCAACCGGGTCCACATGGCCAAGATGCTGAAAGACGGCGGCAACGTGCTGCTGCTTGACGAACCGACCAACGATCTCGACGTGGAAACCTTGCGCGCGCTGGAAGATGCGATCGAGAATTTCGCCGGCTGCGCGGTCGTCATTTCACATGACCGTTTCTTCCTCGACCGGCTCGCGACGCATATCCTGGCCTTCGAAGGCGACAGCCATGTCGAATGGTTCGAAGGAAACTTCGAGGCTTATGAAGAGGACAAGCGGCGCAGGCTTGGCGATGCGGCGGACCGGCCTACAAGGTTGGCGTATAAGAAGCTGACTCGGTAAGGGCAATTTGCCGGGCCAATCAGGCTTCGTCCCATTTGTAATTCATAAAGCATTTGCGCCTATTCCTGAGCCGGCAAGCAAGGGATGTCGCGCCGTGATCGAAATCGAAATTCAGAACGAGACGCACCAGTCTCATGAGCGAATCAAGATGGCGGTCATGCCCCGGATTGGCGAAGGCCTGAGATTGCAGGAACCCGACGGTTTCTGGGCGTCTTATGACATTCTCGATCTCTGGTACCAGAAAGCCGATTACGGCGACATCTGGGTTCCTTACCTGCACGTCCGCATGACCCCTGCGGAAGGTGAAGTCACGCCGCAACAGGACTTCCAGCCGGAACTCCGGACGATGAATGGGGGGATATTGCCATTCGCAATCTCATAAAACGGATCGACGCTCCGGCAGCCGCCAATCAGGAACAGTCGCAAGAGGATATTGCCGCGGCGCCTTCTGCCGAACCGAAGGCGCGAGACGCGGACGCTTCAGCCGCGCCTGCTCAGCAGATGGCCACGGGCCGCCGCGTTCCTCGTCCGGAAGAAGCACCTGCACCGGCGGCACCTGCGGCCGCCGCAAAGGCACGCTACTGTTTGCTGGTCGACGATTCGCGGATGATCCGCAAAGTCGCAAGGCGGATCGTTTCCGATATCGGATACCAGGTGGACGAAGCGGAGAATGGCGAGGAAGCGCTGAAAAAGTGCAAGATCGCCATGCCCGACCTGATCATACTGGATTGGGATATGCCGGTCATGACCGGTCTGGAATTCCTTGCCGCCTTGCGTGAACAGCCCACCGTGAAGCGGCCCAAGGTGGTGTTCTGCACCGCAAGAGGGGACACGTTCGACATCCACAAGGGCATCGATCACGGGGCCGACGAATATGTTACCAAGCCGTTCGACGAAGCGGGCCTGATGGCCAAACTTACGAAAATCGGTGCCGCCTGAGCCAGGCCACTAGGGCACCAGCCAGCGGCTTGTTCTCGTTCCACCGCTGATAACTCGCAGCACCCCGTAGGCCGTCCCCACCACCGGCGTGTGCATGGGCAAATGGCGGTTAACCGCGCCGTTGCGCAAGTGGTCGAAAATTCCCTTCAGCATCGGTTCAAGCGTGTCTGGCATTATGCGCTGAGAGACGCGCGGCTGCGCCAAGTCAATCGGCTCTGCATTCATTTTGGCACATAGAAACCTGAACAGAGAGATTTACCGCCGTTCAGTTTCATGTCAGCTAACATGAACTAAACCATTGCTAGTAACGCCGCCAACCCCCTCCAGGGTCGCGGTTAGAAGCAGGAGAATCGACATGACATTGAAGCGCCTATTTATGACCAGTGGTCTGTCGGCTCTTGCCGCGGCACTGGTTATGACATCTGTGCCCAGCGCGGCTGCGCCGGCCGACCGGTCCCAGCGCGCCGAGCAGCGTGAAAACCGCGGATCGGCCATGCGCGAGCAGCGCGCTGCCCGAAACGAAGCGCGGCGCGAAGCCCGCCGCGAAATTCGCAGTGAGACCCAGCGCGAGGAACGTTCCGCAAATCGCCAGCAGGCCCGCCCAGTGCAGCAGCGCAACGTAACCCGGGATGTCTCAAGGACGGTCGAACGTGACCGCCGCGGTGATCGCGGCAACCGTCCGACAGTCGCCAACGGCCAGGTAAACAATCGCGGCGGTGAAGCCATCCGGCGTCAGCGGGAACAGGCACCTGTAGTCAGGACGGAAAGCGATCGCCGGGGCGATTGGACACAGAACCGCGACCGGCGCACGTCCACCGACCGCAATCGCAGCTATACCGACCGCAATCGTAACGAAAGCTATGATGGCCGCAACCGCGATGGCTACCGAGGCGACCGCGATAACTACCGTCAGGACCGGGACGGCTACCGCGGCGACCGAAATCATCGTGACTGGGATCGCCACAGCTGGCGGAAAAACAATCGGTACAATTGGTACGGGTATCGCGCCAGCAACCGCAATCTCTATCGCTTGGGGCATTATTATGCGCCCTATCGCAACTATCGCTACAGCCGCTTGAACATCGGCATCAGGCTTGGTTCGGTGTTCTTCGGGAGCCGTTACTGGATCAACGATCCGTGGCAGTACCGCCTGCCCGAAGTCTACGGTCCATACCGCTGGGTCCGCTATTACGACGACGTGCTGCTGGTAAACACCTATACCGGCGAAGTGGTCGACGTGATCTACGACTTCTTCTGGTAATTCGCACCAGGAACAAGCCCCCGTCGGCACTGCCGGCGGGGGCTTTTTCGTGCGTCCGATCAGCTCTTGACCGTGCCGAACGGCAGCATTTTGAACAGAGTGCCGTCCTTATCCCAGAAAGTATGCTTGAGCGCGCCGAGAAGATGCAATCCGACCAGGTAGATCAGGATTTCCCCGCCCGTTTTGTGAAATCCGATGATGGTTTTGCCCATTTCGGGTGAATTGCCAACCGGCAACGCTGGAACGGTGAAAACTCCCCAGACATTCACACCGAAATTTAAATATGACCCGGCGAGCCAGCCGCCCAGAGGCAGGCCGATCAGCAACACGTAAAACAGAATGTGGGTGGTGCGCGCCAGCACCCTCTGCCACTGCGGCACGGTCGTGGATATGGGTGGGACCGGATGAGTCAGCCTCCACGCCAGCCGCGCCAGCGTCAGCACCAGGATGGTAATTCCGAGCGCCCTGTGGTGGCCCATCCAATAGGCCTGATCGACTTTCGAAGCGTGTTCGGCGGCTTCGACGAGGCGCCAGTTCGTGATGACTGCAATCGCAATCAACCAATGAAAAATCATCGCTCCGGTGGAGTATCGGCTACGTGCAGCTGCGGTCATCGAATGCCTTTCGGTGGTGGATACCTGCAGGTGCTAGCAAGAAATTTCACCGCGGCAAGCGCTCGCTTGCAGCGCCGGAATGGAATGCTAGAAACCTGCTCCATGACAAAAACCGCAATCACGCCGGACAAGGACGCGCTCAAACGGGTGGGTGATATCGTCCGCAAACGCCTTGAAGCGGACCCCAAGGCTTACCGGATCCCCACCGAGAAGGCGGAAATGTTCGCCGTCGGAAAATTCCTCACCGGCACGGAATGCACCCGGCTGATGCGCATGATCGATGTCGTCGCGCAGCCCAGCAAGCTGTTCGACCAGGATTATTCCAATGGAATTCGCACATCCTATTCGGGCAATTTCGATGGGCGGGATCCGTTCATTCAGGGCATCTCCCGCCGGATCGACGATCTGCTGGGGATGAAGCCCGAATGGGGCGAAACCATTCAGGGCCAGCGTTACCTGCCGGGACAGGAATTCAAGCCGCATAACGACTGGTTCTATACCGACCAGGATTACTGGAAGCTGGAACGCAAGCGCGGCGGGCAACGCAGCTGGACCGCGATGGCGTTTCTCAACCCCGTCGACAAGGGCGGCGAGACACACTTCACCGAGGTCGGCATCAATATCGCGCCGCAGCCGGGCGTGTTGCTGTTATGGAACAACGCCCTGCCCGATGGCCGGCCGAACCACGACACGATGCACGCCGGCACGCCGGTGATCGAAGGCATCAAATATGTAATTACCAAGTGGTACCGTACGCGGCAGTGGAAATAGCCGTTCTCGATTAAGCCTTGGCCAGCGCCTCGGCGATCAGCCTGCGGGTGTTTTCGATCCCGTAGAGCACAATGAAACTGCCCATCCTCGGCCCTTGCGAGGAACCGAGCAGCGTTTCGTACAGCGCCCGGAACCAGTCACGCAAATTTTCGAACCCGTATGCTTCGTCCTTGCCGATTTCATAGACCCGCGTCTGGAGGTCCTCTGCCGAGATACCCTCCGGCACGCCCGCCAACTCCGCATCGAGCGCCGCCAGCGCCGCCGCCTCGATTTCGGTCGGCGCGCGTTTCACCAGCGTCGGGGCCACGAAATCACGGTTATAGGCGAGCGCACTGGTGACCAGCACATCCAGCTCCGGATGCGCGGACGGATCGGCGTTCGCGACATAATTGCCGAGGTAGGACCAGACCTGTTCGCGCGTCGCGTCGGCGCCCAGGACGCCCACGAGGTTGAGCAGCAGGCCGTAGGTCACCGGCAGGCTGTCACCCGCACCGGGGGCCGCCGCCCCGTCACCGCCGCCATTGGCGCGGGCGAGATGCCAGACGGGATTGCCCATCTGCTTGTCCAGCGGCTGCTCGGATAGCCGCTCGCGGAACTGCCAGTATTCATCGACCGCGCGCGGGACCACGCCGACGTGCAGCTGCTTGGCGCTTTTCGGGTTGGGGAAAATATAGAAGCCGAGCGATTCCTCGCTGCCGTAACGCAGCCATTCCTCGATCGTTAGTCCGTTGCCCTTGGACTTGGAGATTTTTTCGCCATTCTCGTCGAGGAACAATTCGTAAATCAGCCCCTCCGGCTTGCGGCCGCCCAGCACCTGCGCGATCTTGCCCGACTGGACCCCGCTGTCGGTCAGGTCCTTGCCGTACATCTCATAATCGACGCCCAGCGCCACCCAACGCATGGCCCAATCGACTTTCCATTGCAGCTTGGCCTGCCCGCCAAGTGCGGTTTGCTCGACGGTTTCTGCGGTCACGTCCTGGAAACGAATGATTCCCGCATCGGCATCGACAATCTCCACCGGCACCTGAAGCACCGCGCCGCTGGTGGGCGACACAGGCAGGATCGGCGAATAGGTCGCCGCGCGTTCCGCCCGCAAGGTCGGCAGCATGATGTCGAGAATTGCGGCATTGCACCGGAGGACATTCTTGAGCGCCTCGTCGAATGCACCCGATGTGTAGCGATCGGTTGACGACACAAATTCGTATTCAAACCCGAAACGGTCGAGAAATTCGCGCAGTTTCGCGTTGTTATGCGCTGCGAAGCTGCCGAATTCGCCGAACGGATCGGGGATCCGGCTGAGCGGCTTTCCAAGATGCTCCGTCAGCATCGCCTGGTTCGGCACATTGTCCGGCACTTTGCGCAGGCCGTCCATATCGTCGCTGAAGGCGATCAACCGGGTGGGCGCGCCGCCGGTCAGCGTTTCGTAGGCGCGCCGAATCAGCGTAGTGCGCAGTACTTCCTGAAACGTGCCGATATGCGGCAGGCCTGACGGGCCGTAGCCGGTTTCGAAAATCATCGGAGCACCATCCGGCTTGCCATCGGGATAGCGCTTGACCAGCCGCATCGCCTCCTGAAAAGGCCACGCCTTGGATTCCCGAGCGGTCTTGATCACGTCGGTGGGGGATATGGGCTGCGTCATGGCGGTGGGCTTTTGCCGATGGGCCGCCATTTCGCAAGCGCGAAGATCACAATCGGTACCTTGCACCGATGCTGGCCGCTGGTCGCAGCACCATAATCACCTTGATCGCCGTTCCGCTTGTGTTCTAACGCATGGCAGTGCCGCACCCCCTGCCTCTCCCCGCGCTTCACGCCAGCCATGCCGGAACATGGCTGCAGGATGCGGGCGGCAACACGCGGGGCGTGTCCAAGGGCGAAGCGATCATGGCGGCGGCAGACACCCCGCTGCTGATGCTGAACGCTCCTCTTGTCGCCAGCCGGCTGGGTTATCCCGATCTGTCCGGTCTCGACCTGCTCGAACTGTTCGCCTTCGTCCATCCGGCGCGATTCGTAGTGCCGACTCCGAAAGGGATCGCTCACGCGCTGGACCTGGACGAGCCGCAGAGCGACGACCAGATACCGGCGCTGTTGCAGATGGCCGCAGGGACGTTGCTGGAAACTTGCGAGAGCGAGGAATGGCCGCAGCGAGACGGTGCATGGTCATCGCTGCAATCGCTCACCCGGATGCGGTGGCCGTGGGCGCAGATTTGCGGCCCCCATATCAAGCGCCCCGAAGCGGCCGAGAAATGGCTGTTCACCAAACTGCCCGAATGGGACGAAAACCCCGACCGACCGCAGCCGGGCCAGATCACCCTGTCCGAAGACGCCATCGAAGCGCAGCTCGAACACCTGACCGGGAACACTGCCGAACGGCGCGATGGACAGCGGATGTATGCGCGCGAGGTGGGCAAGATCTTCGCGCCCCGGGCGCAGCGCAGCCTGCCGCATCTCCTGCTGGCGCAGGCCGGGACCGGAATCGGCAAGACGCTGGGTTATCTCGCCCCGGCATCGCTGTGGGCCGGCGCTGCGCAAGGCACGGTGTGGGTGTCCACTTTCACCAAGAATCTGCAGCGCCAGCTCCGCTCCGAAAGCCGCCGGGGTTGGCCCGAAACGCGCGCCGACGGAACCCAGCCGGTGGTGGTTCGCAAAGGCCGCGAGAATTACCTGTGCCTGCTCAATCTGGAAGACGCTCTCCAAGGCGGATTCGCCGGACGCGCCGCCATTCTGGCGCAGCTGGTTGCGCGCTGGGCCGCCTATTCGCGGGACGGAGACTTGATCGGCGGCGATCTGCCCGGCTGGCTGGGAACACTGTTCGCCCGCCGCGGAATTGCCGCCCTAACCGACCAGCGCGGCGAATGCGTTTATGCGGGGTGCCCGCATTACCGCAAATGCTTCATCGAGCGATCCGCTAGGGCGAGTGCGCAAGCAGACCTGGTGATTGCCAACCATGCGCTGGTAATGATCAACGCCGCCAGAGGCCGCGACCACGCCCAGCGGCCTACGCGGATCATTTTCGACGAAGGGCATCACGTGTTCGACGCGGCCGATTCGACTTTTGCCGCCGAATTGTCCGGCCAGGAAGCGATCGAACTGCGCCGCTGGATCATCGGGCCGGAACGCAGCGCCCGGGGCCGCAGACGCGGGCTGGCGGCACGGCTCGCCGATGTCGCGAGCTATGACGAAGCGGGCGGCAAGGCGGTGGAGGACGCGATCCGCGCCGCGCAGGCACTGCCGTCGGACGGCTGGCTGCAGCGGCTGAACGACGGCGAACCCTACGGCCCGCTGGAGACGCTGTTCGCAGCCGTTCGCGCAGCGACCTATGCGCGCGACGAGAGCGGAGGGCAAGAAGGCGGCTACGGGATCGAGACCGAGGCGGCCGGGCTGGACGGCAATTTCGTGCAGCTTGCCGGACAGGCGCAAAGTGCACTCGCGGCCATCCGCCATCCGCTGGTTACGCTTGGCGGAAGGCTGGAAGCGGTGGTCGAGAACGCGCCCGACTGGCTCGACGCACAAGGTCGGGCGCGGCTGGAAGGCGCGCGCCATTCGCTTGGCTGGCGAGTCGATCTGCTGGCTGCGTGGGAGGCTTTGCTGGACAGGCTGGGCGGACCGGCGGACCCCGAATTCGTCGATTGGCTGGCCGTCGAAAGGTCCGAAGCCCGCGAATTCGACGTTGCTATCCACCGCCGCTGGCTGGACCCGATGAAGCCTTTCGCGCGCACCGTGCTGGAACCTGCGCACGGCGTCATGCTGACCTCCGCGACCTTGCGCGACGGGGAAGACTGGGAGGCGGCGATCGCGCGTTCCGGGGCGCCGCACATCGATCTCCAGCCGCATCTGGCCAGCGCAGCCAGCCCGTTCGATTATGCGAGCCAGGCCGAAGTGCTGATCGTGACCGACATCAAGCGCGGCGATATTCCGGCGCTCGCGGGCGCCTATGCCCGGCTGATCGAGGCCGCGGGCGGCGGCGTGCTCGGGCTGTTCACGGCCATCCGGCGGATGCGCGCGGTCCATGGCCGGATCGCCGACCGGCTCGCGCGCGCCGGATTGCCGCTCTATGCGCAGCACGTCGATCCGATCGACACCGGGACGCTTGTCGATATTTTTCGCGACGACCCCCGCGCCACTCTGCTCGGCACCGACGCGCTGCGCGACGGGGTCGATGTGCCGGGCGAAAGCCTGCGCTGCGTGGTGATGGAGCAAGTGCCATGGCCGCGCCCGACAATCCTCCACCGCGCCCGGCGCGCCGCAAATGGCGGAAGTGCCTATGATGACCGGCTGATCCGGGCGAAACTGGCGCAGGCGTTCGGACGGCTGATCCGCAGCAAGGACGACCGCGGCCATTTCATCGTTCTGTCGTCCGCTTTTCCCAGCCGCCTGCTCGGTGCGTTTCCCCCAGGAACCCCTGTCACACGCCTGACACTGGACGAGGCTTTACAACGCGTCGGCAACAGTGTTTGCCAGACACCGGCACCGCAGAATGATCGCCAGTCCGATCCGCACCAAACCGAATGAAGGCAGACAATCCGGACATGAAAACCCTCGGTCTCCTGCGCCACGCCAAATCCGACTGGGATGATCTGGCGAAACGCGACTTCGACCGCGGGCTGAACGACCGGGGACGCAGGGGCGCTACGCTGATCGGGACGCATATCGCCCGTTACGGGACCGCATTCGACCTGCTGCTGGCCAGCCCGGCCGAGAGGGTGCGCCAGACGCTGAGCGCAGCCCTGCCGCAGATGGAGCCGCAGTTTGACGAGAGGCTTTATCTGGCGGGTCTCGACACGCTGATCGAAGTAATCCGGGAAAAAGGCGACGGGGCGAACGCAATGTTGGTCGCCGCGCATAATCCGGGCCTGCAGGAATTGCTGTTCGCACTGGTCTCGCCGTCCGCCGAAGACGAGTTGTTCGACGACGCGGCGCCTAAATACCCCACCGCAGCCTTTGCCGTTTTCGAACTCGAGATCGACGACTGGACACAGCTCGCCGCCGATTGCGGCAGGCTGGTGCATTTCAAACGGCCCCGTGATCTCGATTCCTCTTTGGGTCCCGAATTCTGACATTCCATCATCAAAGGCTGACCACATGAAGTTCACCGCTATTCTTTTTGCCGGTACGATCCTGACCCTCGGCGCCTCGCCTGCCCTGGCCGACACCAGCTATGTCACGGCGGATCGAATGCTGGATGTCGAAAGCGGGCGCTATGTCGATGCCCCGCTGATCACCATTGTCGATGGCAAGATTGCCGCGGTGGAAAGCGGCGGCACCGCGCCCGAAGGTGCGGCTCTGACCGATCTTTCCGGCCATACCATCCTGCCCGGATTGATCGATATGCACGTCCACCTCGACGGGCGGCCCGAATATGGCGGCTATACGGGCTTGCAATTCACCGACCGGTTCTGGACCGTGATCGGCGTCGCCAATGCCGACAAGATGCTCCGCGCGGGCTTCACCACGATCCGCAATTTGGGCGATGATGATTACAATGTTGCAGGGATCGACCAGGCGATTGGTGAAGGCTGGATCACCGGCCCGCGCATCGTCAATGCGGGTTATGCGCTGGGGGCGACCGGCGGGCACTGCGACGAGACATATCTTCCGCCCAGCTTCAATGCCAAAAGTCCCGGCGTGGCCGACAGTGCGGAGGGGCTGCGCGCGCGGGTCCGTGAACAGCGCAAATATGGCGCCGAAGTGATCAAGGTATGCGCCACCGGCGGGGTTTTCTCGCGCAATACCGAACCTGGCCAGCAACAGCTGCGTGAAGAAGAATTACGGGCAATTGCGGAAGAGGCGCATTTCTGGGGGCTGAAGGTTGCAGCCCATGCCCATGGCGCTGCCGGGATCAAGGCCGCGATCAAGGCGGGCATCGATTCGATTGAACATGCCAGCCTGATCGATGATGAAGGTATCCGCCTCGCCAAGGAACGCGGCGCATATCTCAGCATGGACATCTTCAACACTGATTACACCCAGGCCGAAGGCGCTAAAAACGGCGTGCTGGAAGATAATCTACGCAAGGATCGCGAGGTTGCTCAAATCCAGCGCGACAATTTCCGCAAGGCACATGATGCAGGCGTCAGCCTGATCTTTGCCAGCGATGCCGGCGTGATGCCGCACGAAACGGCAGGCGGGCAGTTCGCGGTTATGGTCCAATATGGGATGACCCCGCTTCAAGCGATCAGGGCCGCCACTGTGAACGCAGCAGAGGCGCTGGGGCAATCGGGCGAAGTGGGTGTGCTGAAGCCGGGCGCATGGGCCGACATCATTGCAGTCGATGGCGATCCGCTCAGTGATGTCGGCGAATTGACCGATGTCGACTTCGTGATGAAGGGCGGCGTCGCCGTCAAATAGACCGCCTGCCTACCCGAGGACGAAACGTGGTCCCGGCCCGCTTTCTGCTGCCTCGTCCTGATTGTTGTACAATTTGCAGCGTGACAGGCTGAGACAGCCGCAGCCGATGCAGCCATCGAGCTTGTCGCGGGTGCGGGTCAACTGCGCGATCTTGCGGTCGAGCTGCTGGCGGATCGATGCGCTGATCTCTCGCCAATCCCTCGCTGTCGGCGTCCTGCCTTGCGGCAGTTTCGCCAGCTCGCCCTCGATTTCGGACAGCGCCAGACCCAATTGCTGAGCGATCAGAATAAAGCTCAGCCGTCTTATATCCGAACGCAGGAAGCGGCGCTGGTTGCCATTCGTGCGCATCGGCTGGACCAGACCACGCTCCTCGTAAAACCGAATCGCGGAAACCGACAGGCCGGTCCGCTGCGCAAGATCGCCGATGGGGAGAAAATCATTCTTGCTCAGCTTGCGCGTCACGGCCGGAACCCTTCGTGAATAAATAGCTTGACCTCAACTTAGCTTGAGATTGCAGAATAGGCAAATGCGATGATTCGTAACCACCAGCGCCCCTTTTTGGGGCTTGGCGGGAAAGCGGGCATCGCCAGCTTAGCAATTTCAGGAGCAATCAATGTCCATAGCCAAACTCGAACACGTCAATGTGAGCGTCACCAACCCTGCCCGCACGGCAGCTTTGCTGACCGACCTGTGCGGCTGGCATATCCGGTGGGAGGGGCCCTCGATGAACAATGGCCGCACCATCCATGTCGGCAGCGACACTGCCTATCTGGCGCTATACACCAACGACGAGGTCACCGGCGAATTTTCCAAGGGACAGCCGCTCAGCCATATCGGGCTGCAGGTTGATGACCTCGTCGCCGCGGAAAAGACGGTTGTCGATGCCGGCCTGACGCCTTTCAGCCAAGGGACCTACAATCCCGGCCCGTCGACTTTCTACTTCCTCGATTGGGACGGCATCGAATTCGAGGTGGTCAGCTATGAATGAGCCGATCCTGCGCGAACCGATGTTCGCTCGCGTCCGGTCAGGTCACACGAGCCTTGGCCCTGCGCCGCCCGACCAGGACTCGCCCGTGCGCTCAATCGATACCGGGCCGTCCCACGAGCGGCAAAGGTCCAGGGCTACATCCGGTTCGCCTGCCAGCCAGAGCGGATAATGATCGGGATGGAGCACCACGGGCATCCTGCGGTGGACCTCGGCCGCGGGGCCGGCGGAGTCGGTCATCACCATCGAATAGACGTCGCCCCACTCCGCGCTCGATCGCCAGATTCCTGCCGCAGCGAACAGATTGGTGCCGGGAAGTGCCAACCAGGTACGGGTCATCGCCCCTTTGGGCCCCTGCGCCTCGGCCCAGGCGCTTAATGGGATCAGGCAGCGCCGCGCATCGAAACTCGATTTCCAGAAGAAGCTGGCGAGCTTGTCGGTGCGGGCGTTATTGACCGGCTTCGGCTTCAATAACTGACCCTTGGCGCCCTTCATCTGAAGCGGAAAACCCCAGGTCATTTGCCGTAAATGGCCTCGTTCGACCACCAGACCGGGATAGCCGGGATAGACCTCCGCGCCCAGATTGCTGCCTGCGGCGTGGTTTACCGCACCGAACATCTGCGCGACTTCGTCCACTGTCCGGGTCATGCGGTAGAGATTGCACATCAGGCGTTCCCCACGACAAAACAGGCCGCCGCCATCAGCAGCCCGGCAAAGCGGTTGGAACGGAAGCGTGCAAGGGGATTTTCCGGGATCGCCGCATCCAGCGTAACCACCTGCCAGCCGAGATGCACCGCAACCGGCACCAATGCGAGCAAGGCCAGCGCATCGTGCCGCAGCAGCCAGAAACCCAGCACCCACATGGCGATCGCTGCGCCATAGAACAGCGTCACGCCCAGCCTGACCCGGTCGCCCAGGCGGAGCGCGCTCGATCGGATCCCGACCAGCGCATCGTCTTCCCTGTCCTGCAGCGCATAGATCGTGTCGTAACCGATGACCCACATCACGCTTCCGGCGTAAATCGCGGCGAGCGCGTCCCAATTGTCGCTCCGCAGTGCGGTCCAGCCGACCAGAAGACCCCAGGTGAACACCATCCCCAACCATGCCTGCGGCCACCACGTGATCCGCTTCATGAAGGGATAGGCCGCGACCAGCGCGAGGCTGCCCAGCGCGACGATCTGCGCCTGCCAGCGCAGTTGCAGCAGCACCGCCAGCCCGACCAGACAGAGCGCGGCAAGCCAGAGCCATGCGGTCCGCAGCGAAATCCGGCCGCTCGCGACCGGGCGCATTGCGGTGCGCGCAACCTTCCGGTCCAGGTCCGCATCGACGATGTCGTTATAGACGCAGCCCGCACCGCGCATGGCGATGCTGCCGAGCAGCAGCCAGCCGATCAGCACCAATTGCCAGCCGGTTCCCGACAGCCAGACGCCCCAGGCGCAGGGCCAGAACAGCAGCCACCAGCCGATCGGCCGGTCGAACCGTGCCAGTTGGGCCAGGTCGCGCGGCACCTGCGGCAGTTTCGCAATCACGCCGCGGTGCTGGGTGTCGGGTACGATTCCATCGTTCATGCTTGCGTCCTACCGAGCAGCGGGCGTAGTGGGAAGCCATGCCCGCGGCCCCGATCCCGAAAACACCGGAATGGCCCCCACGCAGCGCACCGCGTCTGTTCGTCCCCGGCCCGCTCGAGACGGGCGCGAGCGTCGCCCTGTCCGGCAACCAGGCCCATTATCTGTCACGAGTGATGCGGGCGAAGGACGGCGACATTGTCATCCTGTGCGATGACATCACCGGCGAATGGGCGGCCTCAGTCCGGTCCGCCGCGAAACGCGAGATCGTGCTGGAGGTGTCGCAGCGCCTGCGCCCCCGCGAAGATGTGGCCGATTTCTGGCTGTGCCCCGCACTGCTCAAGAAAGACCGGTTCGACCTGGTGCTGGAGAAAGCGACCGAGCTGGGCGCGGCCCGAATCCAGCCGGTAATCACCCGCCGCTGCGTCGCGGACAAGCTCAATCTCGACCGCGCGCGGGTGATCGTGACCGAGGCCGCCGAACAATGCGCGCGGACTGCGCTGCCAGAAATTGCGGAGCCGGTCCGGCTCGAATCGCTGCTCGCCAACTGGCCTGCCGGGCGCACCTTGTTCTTCGCCGATGAAGACGGCGGAGAACCCGCCGCGGCCGCTTTTGCCGCCGCCGGAGTGCCGGCCGCCTTGCTGATCGGGCCGGAAGGCGGCTTCGATCCGGCAGAAAGACAATTTCTTCGCAACGGCATAGGGGTGAAACCGATTACCCTCGGCCCGCGAATACTGCGCGGCGAAACCGCGGCTATCGCGGCAACGGCCTTATGGATGGGGACAGCCGGTGATTGGTGACGGGCGGGCGATTCGGTCGCGAATTGATTTTACTGGCGTCGGGCAATTCAGTTGCCTAACGAAACTGGCATGAGCACACGCAGCGCAGACGGGCCGGAAGACCCGATAATCGAACACCGCGACCAGCTGGTTGCGCCCATGCAGCAGGGCGAAAAACCGGCCAGCGCCTGGCGAATCGGAACCGAGCACGAAAAGCTGGTCTATTGCCGCAAGGATTTCCACGCGCCGTCCTATGACGAGCGCTGCGGAATTCGCGACATGCTGATGGCGCTGCGCGAATACGGCTGGGAACCGGTCGAGGAACGCGGCCCCGACGGGAAAATGCGGGTGATTGCCATGACCGGCGTTGATGGCGCGGTGAGCCTGGAACCCGCCGGGCAGCTCGAATTGTCGGGCGCGCCGCTGGAAAACCTTCATCAGACCTGCGCCGAAACCGGGCGGCATCTGGAACAGGTGAAGGCCATTGGCGAGCGCTGCGGTGTCGGATTTCTCGGACTCGGCATGTGGCCGGACAAGACCCGCGACGAACTGCCGATCATGCCCAAGGGGCGTTACGAGATCATGCTGCGGCATATGCCGCGGGTCGGCAATCTCGGGCTCGACATGATGCTGCGGACATGCACCATCCAGGTCAATCTCGATTATTCGTCCGAAGCGGACATGGCGAAGAAATTCCGCACCGCCCTGGCGCTCCAGCCGCTCGCGACCGCACTGTTCGCCAATTCGCCGTTCACCGAAGGCAAGCCCAACGGCTTCCTCAGCTATCGCAGCCACATCTGGTCGGACACCGATCCGCACCGCACCGGGATGCTGCCGTTCGTCTTCGAGGACGGGTTCGGCTATGAACGCTACGTCGATTACATGCTCGATGTGCCGATGTATTTCGTTTACCGTGACGGCAGATATCTCGACGCATCGGGCCTAAGTTTCCGTGATTTCCTGCGCGGCGAACTGTCCATCCTGCCCGGCGAGAAGCCGCGCCAGAGCGATTGGTGGGACCATCTGTCCACTGCATTTCCCGAAGTGCGTCTCAAGAGCTTCCTCGAAATGCGCGGTGCGGACGGCGGGCCATGGTCGCGCATTTGTGCGCTGCCGGCGCTGTGGGTCGGCCTGCTCTATGACCAGAACGCGCTGGATGCAGCATGGGATCTGGTCAAGGACTGGACGATGGAAGAACGCGAGGAACTGCGCCGCACCGTTCCGCGACTTGCGCTCGACACGCCCGTTCCCGGCGGCGGTACCTTGCGCGATGTCGGGCGGGAGGCGCTCAGGATCTGCCGTTCCGGCCTGATTGCACGCGCGCGGCTCAACACCAGCGGAGACAATGAAACCGGTTTTCTCGAAACGCTGGATGAAATCATCGCTTCCGGCAAGGTTCCGGCGCAGCGCCTGCTCGACCAGTATCACGGCGAATGGAACGGCGACATCACGCAGGTTTACAAGCAAAGCTTCTGAGCCGCGTCACTCCGCCGGTTGCACCGCGATGCCGCGCGGGCGAAGGTGACGGCTGAATGCCGCCAAGGGCCGGGTCAGCAGGCCGTGCTGTTCCATCCACGCGTGATAGCGCCGGTATTTCGCGTCTTCAGCCAGCAGGTGCGCCTCTTCGGTCTTTGCGCGCCAGTAATAGATCGCGCTCACGCAGCCGAGGAAAAAGGTATTGCGGATCATGTCCACTACCGATCCGCTGCTGACCAGAAAGGGCAGTACCGACAGCCACCAGAACAGATTTTTCGAAACATAGGCCGGGTGCCGAGTGAAGCGGTAGGGGCCGTTGGTCAGCACCCCGCGATAGGTGAGGTTCGAGAACCGCAGGCCGAACGCCAGTGTCGCCCATGCGTAGACCGCGGTCAGGAACACCAAAACTCCGCCCCACAACCACATCAGCGACGTATGCCCAGCAAACCAATGGGTCCAGCCCGGCGTGTTTACCTCGTAGGCGAGAATTCCGCCCCCGCCCATGAAGCCGAACACGAACGGCGGATAGCAGATCAGCGCCGCCAGCCACCCCGCCAGCAACGGATTGCCGCTGCGGATTTGCGCATCGAGCGGGCGGAAGGTGACGAGATAGCCGACGGTTCCGATCTGCACGTCAGCCACGAACATCAGCGCGATCAGGAAAATCGCCAGCCGCGCCGGATCGGCCACAATGCCGGAGAAATCGGCGTTGACCACCTCGGCAAAGCCGGCCGGCAGGATCGAGATCATGAACGCTCCGAAAAACCCCTTGATGATCCATGCCCGCCAGTGCCTTTTGACCTCTTCCGCGTCCCACCCTTCGCGCCCGGTCAGCATCGCGCCGAAGTGCCAGGCATGGTCGCGCGGCTCCACCAGCACGCGGTCGAGCCAGAGCACATAGGGAGCGGACAGCAGAAGCAGCGGGATCGCCGCCGCGCCGATGACTTCCATCGCGAACAGATACTGCCCCTGCCAATACCACCGCGCGAGACAGTATAATCCGCCGATCATGGCCCAGGTTGCCCACAATCCGGTCAGCTTGACGATCGATACGCGGGCGATGGATGCGACCGCGCGAGGTTGGTGCCAGTCGATGCCGGTGGACCTGCGGCGATGGACCTTGTCGGCAATCAGTGACCACGCGATCATCGGCCCGGCGCTGAACAGCAGCGCGGCAACCGCGGCGTGAGGGCCATCAAGCCGTGCGCGCGGACCGGGGAGGTCGAGAAACTGCGAAATCTCGGCAAAATTCCGGCAGAACAGGATCCACGCCAGCAACCCGAGCGCACCGACAAAGCCCACCGCGGCCGATACGTCGCTTTCGGGCAAGGCCGCGGGCGCGGCAAGTGCCGGTCTCGCAGCGTCCGGCACGAGCAAGGATGGCGCGATATTCACGCCCGATTGCCTAGCGCAAAAGGGTTAAGAGCCGGGTAAGGCGGCGCTCGGTCAGGCGCTCCGGCCGGTCAATCAACGGAAGGCGTGGATTACCCCGTCGTCGTCGAGCACATACAGGGTATTGTTCGCCACGATCGGAGCTACCGAAACCGCCGCCTTCAGCTCACGGTACAGCGATGCGGACCCTTCGGCGATGCTTACGCGGTAGATCTGGCCTTCCGTGCTGGCGACCCACAGGTTGTTCCCGGCCAGAACCGGCCCGGTCCAGAAGATCGGATCGGTCTTCTTCTTCTCGTTGCGGAACTGCGGCAGTTGCGAAATCCACCGGACTTTGCCGGTCGTCCGGGCAATGGCGAGGAGACGGGCATCGTCGGTCAGTGTGAAAATCCATTCGCCCGCAATCGCCGGGGTGGAAATACCGGCGAGATTGAGCTCCCAGATGCGCTGGCCGGTAACCAGTTCGTAAGCCGCCATGCGGCCGCCCTGCCCCAGTGCGTAGACGCGGCCCTGGTCGATGATCGGGTCGGCATCGATGTCCGTCAGCGCGCCGACTTCGGTCGATATGGACGTGCGCGACAAGGCGTCGGTCCACAGGGAGCGGCCGTTTTCATAACGATAGGCGGACAATTCGCCCGAACTGTAACCGGCGATGACGGTACCCTGCCCCGCAGCGGGGGAAGCAACTCCGAACACGCCTGCCTGCGCGCTCGAGCCGGATTCCTGCCACTGGCTGGAACCATCGGCGGCGGAAAGGGAAATGATCTGGTTGTCCTGCGTCATCACGAATACCGTGTTGAACGCGACCGTGGGCGATCCGCGAAGCGGACCCGCAGGTTTGACCCGCCATATTTCGGCACCGGTCTGAGCGTCGAGGGCGGCCACTTCGCCGACCCCGTTCGTCGCATAGACGCGCCCGCTGTCATAGCTGGCACCCCCGCCGAAGGCCGCGCTTTGCAGATTGTCCTCGACTTTCATCTGATAGGTCCACCGCCGCGCACCGGTGGCGGCGTCGAAGGCGCTGACGACACCGTCCGTGCCGACTGCAACCATGATCCCGCCGCCAATGACCGGAGCCGCCGCAAGCCTGCGGCGATTGGTCGCACCGGCAATGCTGACGGTCCACGCTTGCTCAGGATTTTCAGCCAGCGCCACATGGCCGTTGGACTTCGCAGCGTTGCCGCCGCCTTGCGACCAGTCCGTGTTCACGGTTGCAGGCGGCAAGACCACCGCTACATCGGCCAAGGCGGGATCCACCACCGCACCGCTTTCGATGCGGGACAGGATCGGCATCCTTTCGCCCACGGTCGGGGTAGCCTTCTTGTCGCCGCCGCCGAACAGGCCGCCGCTGCACGCAGACAGCCCCGCTGCCAGCGACAGGACTATTGCCGCACGGGTGATTTGGGTGAAGTGATTGCCGGTCATCGGGTCAATTTTCCTCAGAATTCAAGCGCGCCGATCAACTCGCGCGCGGTGATTTAGTGTCTTACTGTGCGCCGGGAACGGGGGCGTCTTGCTGCGAGCCAAGCTCTTCGAGCACCTTGTCGACATCTTCGATTGCATCCACCCCGTACAGCCCGGCCATCTGGCGCGCCCGCGAGCGCAGGCCTTCGGGCACGGCCTCGTCCCTGGAAATCGCGGCGAACAAGGCGCCCGCTTCCTTCTCCTTGCCCTGGTCGAGATAGGCCATGGCAACCAGTTCCCCGGCACTGCCGAAGAAAGGATTCCCCGGCACCGCCAGCGGCTTGAGGCGGGCAATGATATCGGCAGGTTTCAGGCTGTCATAGGAGGTTGCGACGCCGCGAATGGTTGCAATATCGCGCAAGGCGGGCGGGGCATCCTCATCCGCGGCAACTGCGGCGAACAATTGCCCGGCTTCCCGGGCATTGCCCTGTTCCAGCGCCACCCCGGCTTTCAACAGCGTCGACGCAGCCTGTGCGCCCGGATTGGAGCCGGCGATCAGCGGGTCGAGCGCCGACGAGCCGGAATCGAGATTGCCGGCCTCGATCTGGTCCAGGGCGGCAACCAGTGCCTCGGAATCGCGCTCCATCGCCGCTTCCTGCTGGCTCTGCCAATAGAGATATCCGCCGAATCCGGCCAGGCCGAGCACGATCGCCGCGATCAGCGGCTTGCCGTAATTGGCAGCGAAATTGCTCAGCTGGTCCTGCCGGACAGCCTCGTCCACTTCGCGCAGCAGCACGTCTTCTGCGGCAGCTTCGCGCTGGGCCTTCTTTTCTTCTGGCGTGACGAGCGAATTCTTGCTGCTGTTTTTCGGTATCAGGGCCAATTGTCTGGTCTCACGGCCGCGAAGGGCTCTTCCGGAATGGTTACAAAATCTGCGCCCCGGGTCTTTAACCGATGGCGGCAACGATGCAATTGAAGTTTGCCTAACTGTCCCCCGCCGCGTGAATGGAGGGTTAAGCGCTGAGTCCCTGCGGTTCAGCCCAGCGTGCTGCGCCCCATGGCAGACGAATAAAGACGGCGATAGGCTTCGATCATTTTCTTTTCGTCGAATTCCACCCGAGCCTTTTCGCGGTTTGCCGCCCCGATTTCCGCGCGGAGCCGGTCACGCGATGCGAGTTCGGACAGGGATCCGGCCAGGCTCGCCTCGTCGCCTGCGCTCGTGATGTAGGGGTTGTTGGGGGCCGACACCATTGCCACGATGTCTCCCACCGCCGGGGCCACGACCGGCACACCCGCAGCCATTGCCTCGATTACGGAAATCGGAAATTGTTCGCTGTCGGACGACAGGGCGAAGATGTCGAACAGGTCGACGTAATTCGCCGGGTCCGGAACGAAGCCCGGCAGATGCACCCGGTGGCCGATCTCCAGCCGCTCGGCTTCGGCGCGGATGGTGTCTTCTTCCGGCCCTTCCCCGACGATCACCAGGTGCCATTCCTCGGGTAGAGAGGCGAAGGCCCTAACCAGCCGCGGCAGGTTCTTGATCTTGCGGAGGCCCGCCATTGTGCCGACCCAGAAATCCCCCTTGCGCTTGATCACGCCGCGCAGAGCGTCGGGCCGCGGCTTCCGGGCGAAATCGGCGGTAGGAATGCCGTTGGGTATATGTTTCACACGGCCCATCGGCTGCGCCCAGTCGGTCAGGGAGATCTCTTCCAGCTTTTCCGAAGGAACGACCAGGCCCGACGTGCGACCAAGCGCGATCCTGCGATACCAGTTTCGCCGCCTTTTCAGACGCTTCAGCTCGTCTTCGTTGAAACCGTCTTCATGGTGGATCAGCGGGGGCAGGCCCAAAGCCTCCCCGAAAAGCGTATGCGCCATCACGGCGTCGATAGCGCCCCAATTGTAGGTCAGGACGAGGTCGTACCCCCGCATCGCGCGGGCAAGTTTCTGCAAGCGGCCCAGCGTTGGTCGCCCAAGAAGCGATGGGAAGTTTTCTGGATAAGCAACGGAAATATGGCGTAAAATATGCTGCGCTGCCTCCATCCGCTCAGGAACGGCGGAGACGATCGAATGGCCCGCACCGGATCCCCAGGCGTTGATCAGCCGCACGCTGCGCAATTCCTTGCCGCCCGCCGCGAAAGTCGAATGGAGATGCAGCATATGCGGCCGCTTGTCCGGCGACGCGGCTTTTTTGCCCGCCGCCGGCCGGGCGCGAACCGTTCCGCTCCACTTCATCGGAACCGTCTCAGCCGATTCTTGCCAGCAAACGGTCGATCGCCGCGCGGGAAGCGGGTTCGTCCAGCGTCGGAGCATGGCCGACATCGGGCACGGTGACCACCTCGGCATCGGGATGGCGGCGCTGCATTTCAGCGAGCGTATCGATGGTCAGCAAATCGGACAATTCACCGCGCAGGACCAGCAGCGGCACATTCCGCAGCGCGTCATAGGCGGGCCACAAGTCCGGCGGCGCAGCGCCATCATCCTGCTGAAACGGTTCGGCGATGTTCATGTCGTAATCGAAGCCGATCCGCCCATTGGGTTGCAGGACCATCCCGCGCTTGGCCATTTCCAGCCACTGTTCGATTTCGAATTTCGGATGGGCGCCGCCGTGCACTTCCTGCAGGGCCCGGGCGGCGTGCATCCAGCTGGGATAGCTGCGCCCCTGCCCGACATATTGGCGGATCCGTTCGATCCCCTCGGCGTCGATGTCCGGTCCGATGTCGTTCAGCACCGCGCCGGCCAGCCGGCTTTGGTCCTTCGCTGCCAGCAGCATGGTCATCAGCCCGCCCAGAGATGTGCCCACCGCCACGAACCGGGAGACACCTTCCTGTGCCAGCAGTGCCTCCACATCGGCGACATAGGTGAGCGGATTATAGGTCATGTAATCCTTGGCGTATTCGCTTTCCCCGCGGCCGCGCATCTCTGGCACAATCAGCCGCCATTCCCCCACCAGCCGCTGGGCCAGCGGCGCGAAATCGCGGGCGTTGCGGGTCAGCCCGTGCATACACAGCAGCGGCGGGCGGTCCGCGGGTGCGGCAGCGGGGTCTGCGGGATAATCACGGAAATGCAGGGTCAGACCATCCGGGCTTTGCCAGGTACGGTCCACCCATAGAAGTTCTTCAGTCATGGTATCCATCGGCGCGGAGTCGCTTCCTGTTGTGGCGAACTGAATCGGGTGCGCCCCGAACACGGCCGGTCTTGCCATGCACTGTGCGCACCCCCACTATCGGCTGATGCGAGCAGAACCGCAACCCGCCGCCTACCGCGCCGATCCCGCAATTCTCGAACTGGCCGATTGGCTGGGGAGCCCGGTGTCCGCCGCCGATTTCCCGCGCACCCTCCTGCGATTTCGCAACCGTCGCTGGGACCGGGCGATCGGACTGTCGGAATTGCCCGATTCCAGGTGGACCGAACATTTCGGGCGTTTCGCGCCGCTGCCGGATAATCTTCCGGTGCCGCTGGCGCTCAAATATCACGGCCACCAGTTCCGGGTCTATAATCCCGAGATCGGCGATGGGCGCGGGTTCCTGTTCGCGCAGCTGCGCGATGGTGATGGGCGTTTGCTAGACTGCGGAACAAAAGGTTCGGGAACCACCCCCTACAGCCGCGGCGGCGACGGACGTTTGACCTTGAAGGGGGCGGTACGCGAAATCCTCGCCACGGAGATGCTCGAGGCGCAAGGCGTCAACACCTCCAAGACGCTGTCGGTCATCGAAACGGGCGAGGAACTGTGGCGCGGCGACGAGCCTTCGCCGACCCGTTCGGCGGTGATGGTCAGGCTGAGCCACGGACACATCCGGATCGGCACCTTCCAGCGGCTGGCGGTGCTGGAAGAGACAGACCATATGGCCGCGCTGATCGATTACTGCCTGAAATACTATCCGGGGCCGCTCCCGCCCGACGATGCACCGGGGCGCGGCGAACCGGCGGTGCAGCTGCTGCACCAGGTCGTCGAGCGGCTGGCCGATCTCGCAGCGAGCTGGATGGTCGCAGGCTTCGTCCACGGCGTGCTCAATACCGACAACATGAACATCAGCGGCGAGAGCTTCGATTACGGCCCGTGGCGCTGGTTGCCGCGCTGGGACGCCGCATTTACCGCCGCCTATTTCGACGCAGGAGGTCTCTATGCGTTCGGGCGCCAACCCGAAGCATTGCACTGGAATTGCGGGCAGCTGGCAATTGCCCTGCGCACCGTAGCCGACGCGTCGCCGCTGATTGCCGCCCTGGAACGGTTCGGGCCGCTCTACATGGCCGCCATCGCCCGCCGTTGGATCTGGCGGCTGGGCGTCACGTCCCAAGGCGCCGAACGCGATTCCGCGCTGGTCGCCGCCTGCGAAGCCGCAATGCGGGAGGAAGGCGCCGCGCCCGAGGCGTTCTGGCTGCGGCACCGCGGCGGCAGAAACGCATCCGGGCCTCTCGCCGATGCGCTGTCCGGTTACCAGCCTGCAGGCCCGGAGGATGAATACTGGACCCGCGCAGAGCCGGAATCGCTGCTGATCGACGAAGTGGAAGGCATCTGGTCCGCTATCGACCGGAATGACGACTGGCAGCCGCTGCAGGAAAAGATCACGGCGATCCGCCGGCTGGGCACAGCTCTGGGAGAGCCGCCCGCGCCCGCCGGTATTTTACAGCGGAATTGACCGTAGCGCCGTGGAGGCTAGAAGCCCAAAGCAAGAACCGCCTTTTATTTCAGCGATCCAGGAATACTGATCGCAACCGGAGTGTTTCGTCGAAGTGTCCGACAATGAGATTATTTCCTACGAGCCAGCGACCGGCCTGGAATTGTGGCGCGCGCCGGTCGGTAATGTGGACGAGGCGGTCGAGCGGGCGCGGCGGGCCTGGCCGGCCTGGGCCGCATTGCCCCTGAACACACGGATCGAACTGTGCCGCCGTTTCGCCAATGAAGTGCGCAAGGAAGCCGAAAAGCTGGCGGATCTGATCGCCCGCGAAACCGGCAAACCGCTGTGGGAAGCCCGCACCGAAGTCGAATCGGTGATCAACAAGGTGGATATCTCGGTGACCGCCTATGCGGACCGGACCGGACAAAAGAAGCGCGATTCAGCGCTGCACGGGACCACTGCGCTTCGCCACAAGCCCCACGGTGTGCTGGTGGTGCTGGGCCCGTACAACTTCCCGGCGCACCTGCCCAATGGCCATATCATTCCCGCGCTGATTGCTGGGAATGTCGTGATCTTCAAACCCAGCGAGAAAACCCCGGCAGTCGGTGAATTGCTGATCCAGTGCTTGCACCGCGCGGGAATGGCACCCGATGTCGCACAGCTGATCGTTGGCGGTCCAGAGGAAGGCAAGGCTTTGGTCGCTCACCGCGATATCGACGGGGTGCTGTTCACCGGTTCGGCGCAGGCGGGTATTGCGATCAATAAGAAACTCGCCGCCAACCCCGGCAAGATCGTCGCGCTGGAAATGGGCGGAAACAACCCCATCGTGGTCATCGACACGCCGAAAATCGCCGACGCGGCGATGCTGATTGTCCAGTCCGCCTTTACCAGCGCGGGCCAGCGCTGCACCGCCGCGCGGCGGCTGATAGTCACAGCGAAAATGTACGATCCCATCGTCGAGGAAGTGCGCAACCTGACCAAGCGGATCATCGTGGGCGAGCCCTTCGCCGATCCGGCTCCGTTCATGGGACCGGTGATCGACAACACCGCCGCCGACCAGCTGGTCGAAAGTTTCCTCTATTTCCTTTCTAACGGAGGGAAGGCGATCAAGCATCTGACCCGCCACGACAACGAACTGCCGTTCCTCTCGCCCGCCATCATCGACACCACCGCCATGACCGATCGCCCCGACGTGGAATTATTCGGGCCGCTGCTGCAGGTCATCAAGGTCGACGATTTCGACCAGGCCATTGCCGAGGCAAATCGAACGCGGTTCGGTCTGTCCGCATCGCTGATCGGTGGAGGGCCGCAGGACTACAACCGCTTCTGGGCAAATATCCGCGCGGGGATCGTCAATTGGAACCGGCCAACCAATGGTGCGTCGTCGGGCGCGCCGTTTGGCGGCATCGGCCTGTCGGGCAACCACCGTCCGGCGGCCTACTATGCAGCAGATTACTGCGCCTATCCGGTCGCAAGCAGCGAAATGGACCAGCCCCGCGCCGGCGTCGGCGTGGGCTTCACCGACTGACGTTCAGTTGCCGCTGGTGACCAGGTCCACATCGGTCAGGCCATTTGCCAGCTTTCGCGCGTAGATGACAAAAGCTGACCGGCCCTTGGTTCCGCTGAGGACATTGTCGCCCGCCACCTTCAGATGTTCAGCGGTGTAGCCGTCGTTGAGGGCGCGGCTGTAATAGAACGACAGCACTTCTTCCAGCGGGACAGGGGTGAGGAAATTGACCACGCGCAAGGAACATTGGCCCTTGTCGGTTCCGGCAGCCTCCTGCGTGCTCCCCCGCGGATAGACCGGGAATGTCAGGGGCAGGCGTGCGGCCCATACGGCAGAATATTCCGCAGCGGTGGTGCAATCGCTGCCGCCAGGCAGCGCTGCGGCGCGGCTCGCAGCGGTCAGGACAGCCGTCTCCGGAATTTCGCCTTGAACGATTGTGGCGGTGGGAGCGGGCTTCAGATACACGCTGCCGCCGACCAGCGCCATGGCGTCTTCCCTGGCACCCCTGATTGCCGCAGGGCTGGTGGCCTCGGCCGGAAGTGAGCCATTGCCGCCACCGGTGAGCGCGGCATTGGCATCGTTCTGGCCCGCAAGGTCGGGATCGACCATGATCGGATCGTTAAGCGCCGCCTGGGTGGCAGGGTCCATCTCGCCAGCGGGTGCCGGACCGTCGGTCCCGTTTCCGCAGCTGGCGAGCAGCATCAGCGGAACGATGGAAGCAATCAGGGCGGGACGGAAATTCATGTGTGTGCTCCGGGACGTCTCACATCATACGCTGCATCCGGTTACCTCGAGATTGACCCGGGTTCCAGCCGCCAGCCTGCCCATGTCCCGTTGCGGGAAGTTTCTTTGCGCGTTCGTTATATACGTAAACACAAAAGCACCCCGCCCCATCCGGAGATGAGGCGGGGCGCCCGAAGCATTCTAGTCGCGATCAGCGCGGCATTCTACCTGCAGCGCGAATTGCTCCGGTCGATCGAGCGGCCCAGGATTGCGCCGCCGGCGGCACCGAGGATCGCGCCGAGCGTCTTGTCACCGCGGCCGGCAACTTCGTTACCGAGCAGTCCGCCCACCGCGCCGCCGATCAACAGACCGGTCGTACCGTTGTCACGCTGGCAGTAATAGCGCCCGTCGCGGCCGCGCCAGATGCGGGTATCACGGCGGATCTCTTGTCCGTACCGGTCGCCCCGGTAATCGCGGTCGCGAAAGTCGCTTCTTTCATAGCGATCATAGCGATCATCGCGGTCGTGGCGGTCATAGCGATCATGGCCCCGCCCACGGCTGTGGCGCCGGTCATATCGATCACGCCCATTTTCAAAAATGGGGTCTGCATGGCTCGAAACCGTGCCATAGCTGACGGCCTGGGAAACCGGCGTCGGTGCAACCGCCATAGCGGGCGCGCTCATGGCAAAGGCAGGAATTGCCAGTGCGAACGCAGCGAATGTCTTGTTCTTGATCGTCATTGTACTCATCCTTCTCTTGTGGCTGGTAATCCGCGATCCGGCGAATGCCGGGGATTTCCAGCCTTCGGGCTATTCGATGTGTTCATAAATACTCCGACATTTCTGAACGGTCAGCAACGACACAGAAAGAATTGCGGAATTGCGACGAACGGATGTAGCGCGGCGCGAGCTTCTGGAGTCTTTGACAAGAGCTTCTGGAGCATTTTCTCCCAGGCATCCGGCAGTGCCTGGCTCCTTCAGCAGCGACTGATAATCAGTTCGCGCGCCGGAGTCACCTTGCCGCCTGCCCTGTAATTGAGCGCGGCCTCCTCCAGGTCGAACTCACCGAACAGCGTGCGTATCTCCGGCACGTCATTTATCGACATGATGAAGCGCGCCCTGGAGGCCTTTAAGAGGTCTCTAAGGCGCTCGAAATCGGCCGATGAGAAGAGCCCTTCGCCATAGTAATGCTCGGTTCCGAAATAGGGTGGATCGAGATAGAACAGCGTCTCCGGCGTGTCATAGCGGGCGATCAGCTTCTCGTAGGGCAAGCATTCGATGTCGACTCCGCACAGGCGCTCGTGGACATCTTCCAGCATCGGCACCAGCTTGGTCAGGTCGAACCGGGCACCGCCCGTGCGGTCGATCCCGAAGTGCCGCCCGGCAACCTTGCCGCCGAAGCTGGTGCGCTGGAGGTAGAGGAAGCGAGCAGCGCGTTCCAGATCGGTCAGCCGGTCGGGCGGCATCGCCAGCAGACGGTCAAACTCCGCACGGCTGCAGACCTGCCATTTGAGGACGTCGAGCAGCTGCTGGTAATGGCGCTGCAGCAGGCGGAAGAGGTTCACCACGTCGAACCCGATATCGTTGATCACTTCCTTGCGCGGCCGCATGCGGCGGCGGAAGAACACGCCGCCCATTCCGACGAACGGCTCTGCATAGAGGCGATGAGGCACCGCGTCGATCCGCTCGACCAGGCGCCGGGAAAGAGCGCGCTTGCCGCCGATGTAGGGTGCGACCGGCCGGGTTGGCCGGACAGGCTCCAATTTCAATTTATTCTTCATCATCTGCACCTATCGAGGTCCCCGCCGTAACGGCCGGGGGAACTTGAGGCCGAGCATGCCGGCCAATGGTGCGAGTGTCCGCTCGCGGTTCGGGGCGCTTCAACGTCCCTGCTTCCCCCGTTAGCGGACCTCGAATGGGCGTTCGCCCCGGAACGCGTGCCTTCGCCTCGCCCCCTACCGAACGGCCCGGATGAGCGGGGAGTCTCCGTCAGGCGAGGGATAGGTGTGTTCCGAATATTCGGCGACGATCGGGCCGGTGATCCCGCCGGAGAAGTAGAGCCCCAGTGCCCAATAGGCGTCGGCGATACTGTGGCCGATCGACACGCCGGTCAGGTCCAGCACCGGCTCCCGATCGATCCAGACGCGGAGCTCGGCTTCAGTGGGGTGCAGCTTCACGCAATAGACGATGTCATGCTCTTCATCGAAGGGCAGCGGCCCTTTCCATTGGGTTGTTCCACCGAGGTCCTTTTCCCCGCGGGTCGCCACCTTGAAATCGCCGTCCTGGTCGCGGCGGAAGCTGAGCGCGGGCGAGCCGCCGACCTTCGATCCGATGTGGATTTGGCCGTAAACGCCGCCCCATGTTTTCGACATATCGCTGCCCCATGCGTGGGCGTTCAGGGTGAAGCCGCCGCGCAGCAGGACACCATTGGGCAGCCTTGTGTCGTCGCCATAGATCGAACCGCTAAGTTCCGAGCGCGGCTTGGAGCCGTCCAGGAAATCCTCGGGGCGGATTTCGAAACGCGCCCTGTCCGCTGTCACCTGCAAGGAATGGGGCTGGCGCTTGGTATTGACCCGCCACTTGCGGTCCGCCCATCTGGCATGGCGCTCGTCGATCTTTACGATCGGCGCGTAAACGGGAGCCGGAGCGGGCGCAGGTTCCGGCTCCGTATCAGGCGCAGGTTCCGGCGCGGGTGTGGGTTCCGGCGCGGGCGCGGGGATCGGTTCCGGATCCGGCACAGGCGCTGGTTCAGGTGCAGGCTCCGGCTCTGGCGCGGCGACGATATCCTCGCGGCGGATCGCTTCGGCCAGGCGGCGCATCGCCGACTGGATGGAGTTTTCCGCTTCGTTGAAATGATACAGGCTTTCCTCGAGCAGCTGCCGCCGGTTCAATTTGTCGAATGCCATGAAATTTCCCTTTCTCGGTGATACGCGGGCTTATTGTCGCCGGGTCGATAGTCCTGCTGGTGCTTAACGAGATACGCGGGCTTATGGTTGCGGTGCCGATATTGTGGGCGGTGGTTTAGGCTGGGCGCAGTGCTATTGAAGCCGCCGTCCAGCTTGCATTTACCGCCTCGGTGCCGCCCCCGAAAAGAGCGGGATCGACCGCCCCCCCGCTCCAAGGCATCGAACCCGCTGCGACAATCGCCAGCGCCACGCCTCCAACGCTTATAAGTTGAATGAAATTGTCGAGATCACTGGAAGTCAATGCGGCGAACGAATCCCCCGCAGCCGCCCCGACCACGGAGACAACAGACCCCGCAGTTACCGGCGTGATTGAAGGGGGGTCTGGTCGCCCGGTATTGCCTCCGACAGCGGTGGCGATCGCAACGTCAAGGGGGGTCGTCTGGTCGACTCCCCGCCAAACCTGCAAGGCGGCAACAGCGGAAAAATTCTCGTTGGCTATCGTGCCCAAAGTGACAGATGTGTCGGGTGTTGCGCCCATGAACTTGTAATAGATGCCCAAGTTTGAATCTCTGGCATCGTTTCCGTATAGGTCGGCAATCTCGGTCCACCCCGAACTTGTGACCGACACATTTCTGTCGCTTGTCGAAAATATCGAGAAAAACAGCAAGACTAGATCATCTTCGGATGGCGCAGTGTCGATGCCCCCCGAAAAGCCGGAAGTAAGATCAATCGTTTCCGCCAAGGTGTTTGAGGCGATAACCGGATTGGTTTTGCCGCCGACATAGGGGATTAGGACGCCA
Organism: Allopontixanthobacter sp.; assembly: GCF_034376665.1. Classification (NCBI taxonomy): domain Bacteria; kingdom Pseudomonadati; phylum Pseudomonadota; class Alphaproteobacteria; order Sphingomonadales; family Erythrobacteraceae; genus Allopontixanthobacter; species Allopontixanthobacter sp. Next base: position 42,324 of record NZ_JAXMJI010000020.1, read on the forward strand.
CCCGCCGCCGCGAACCGCTTTGTCATCATCGGCGCTCTGAACGGCAGCATCAGGCAAGCGTCCCGACATAGGACAGTTCGATATTGTCCGTCGCGTCCACGAAATAGGCGAACAGGTCAATTGCCCCCGCCGCCGTTGCCAGTGTCGGCACGGCGGTTACGTGCTTCCAGTTTGCACCGTAGGCCAGCGTCCGGCCTCCCGTTCCGTCCTGTGTCACCCGAATCCGGCCCGATTGGCCCGCCTTGGCGTTCGTCGGGTTGCCAAGCGTCCGGTTGCCCGCCAGCGTGACGTTGAAATTGATCCCCGTTGCCATATCCACCGCGATGGTTGCGGCGTCGGTCAATGTGATTGGTGCTGCGGCGGCAAATAGCTGATCCGGCGCAATCGCTTTGGCCGCCTCGGTGCCGGTGCGGATTTCCGCTGCGGTGGCGAAGGTGACGGCCCCGCCGCCCGCAATCGCTATGTCCGCCATCCCGCCGCCTGCATCGGTCACGATCACACCCGCGCCGGTGAAATTCAGCGCCGACGCAGCCGCGACGACGCCGACGCCGTCATCCTCCACGTCAAGCGAACCGGCCCCGCCCGAGGCGGCAATGGTGATCGTGTCCGCCCCGTCGTCCACCGTGATCGAAATGTTGGCCCCCGCCACCAGCGCCGCGCCGATGGCATCGCGTGCCTGTTCGTCGGTATAGCCCGAAACCGCCGCTATCTCGGTATCGACATAGGTCTTGACCGCCTGCTGCGTCGGGACCAGCGCATCGCTGTTGGCGGCGAGCGTTCCGTCGATGTCGAAATCCAGCCCCGCCGCCGTGCCGTCGCCCAACGCAATTTCCGCCCAGGCCGCGCCAATGAACTGGATGCGGATGGCTTCATCCTCGACCCACAATATCTGCCCTTCGGTCGCCGCGGCGGCGAACAGCCACCCGTTGCTGGCGTCCACGCCCACCGCCACCGCCAACTCGCCGTCATGGCCTGCCCAGGCGCCCGTTGCGGCGGCGGCGACCAGATAGGCCGCGCCATCGGCGGTGCTGACCGGCGGCGCGGTCAGGTCACGGTCGGCCACGCTGCCGCGCATGAAGGCCTCGACCATGCGCTGGAAGGCGTTCTCGACCTCCCACGGGGAGCTTTGCGGACCAGCCCAGATGTTGAGGCCATAGATCGGGGAGATTTCGGTTCCGGGCATGATCTTTCCTAAGTGGGCCTATATCGGCAGTGAGAGCGCGAAACCGCGCAGATTGAGGGTCGGGTCGATCTGGTACAGCTCGGCCGCTGGCGCAGCGCCCAGCGGCGCGCCGAAATCGGCGATCTGGTCGGCTTCCGCGTAGCTCAGCGGCAGGCTGGTGCCGGTGATCGTGCGGACCACGGTTGCCCCGTCGAGAATATCCAGCGCCCAACTTTCGCTGGCGTGACCCAGCGGTACATCCTGATTGTCGAGCGATCCGCCGCCCAAGCGGGTGCGCCGCCGCGCATCGAGCAGCCAGTCGGCCCCGCTCTGGGACCAGCTGCCATGCACCGGTGCGAGCGGCTTGTGGCTGGCCCCGGTATAGGGCTGCGCGATCGCCGCATCCTGATCCACCGCCTGGCCCGCGCTGCTGACCGTGTAATAATCGGTATCGCCGATCTCGGCCGCGCCCATGGTGCGGATCTTCAGCGTCTCGATCAGGATGAACCGGTCGCCGATCGCATGGCCGCCGATCGCGTGCTCGGTTCCCCGCAGCCCGCGCCGCAGGCCGGTCAGGATATAGGTGCGCGTGCCGACCAGCTCGGCGCTCATGAATTGCAGCCATTCCCAACCCGCGCCCGATCGCAGGGCGACCAGATTGAGCGCCGGATTGTCGAGCAATTGGGCATAGGTCGCCGCGGTCAGCTCGCCCTGGTTGATCGTCACGGTCACAGATGATCCACTGTCCACCACCCACGGCTGGGCATCGGGCAGCGCATTGCCGGCAGTTCCCATGATCGCCCCGTCGCCGGCGGCGATCCCGTCCCACAGGGCGTAGCTGTCCAGCTCGCCCGTATCGCTGACCCACCAGTCCATGCCCGCCCAGGTGCCGGGCTCGGCCGGTCCGCCATAGAGATAGGCAAAGGGTGCGCTTTGTTCATGCGCATCGGCAAACATCGGGATGTCGAGCACCTCGCCGATCGAACCCACCGATTCGAGCACCGTTGGCGGCACATATCCGCCCGATCCCGCACCGGGAAAATCGGGCAGGGTGGCGATCGCCGCCAGATCCATTTCCCAGTCCGTGGTCAGCGCGCCCATCGGCGGGATCACCAGCTTTTCGCACATCATCGACAGCGAATCGCCGCGGAAGATCGGGGTCCATACATCACCCGGTTCGATGGCCATGCGCCGACGCGACAGGGCAAAACTGGCCTTGGCGGCGCTCACCCGGCTGCGGCGGAAATGCCGCGCCGCATATTGCTGCGCCTGGTCCGGGCTCGCGGCCCAGCTCGACAGATCATAGGATATCTCGCGCTCCGAATTGGCGCTTTCGGGATCGGGGCTGACCGGGATGGCCACGCTCGGGTTCTGGCCCGCTTCGGAATCGGCGAACTTGACATAGATCTGCCGCGCCAGATCGGTCGGTCCGGGTGTCAACCTGCTATAGGGCTCGCTTCCTTCGCCATCCTCGGCAAATTCGGTCCAGTCGATCGCGCCTTGCGCCGCGCCGCCACGCGGCAGAGCTTCCAGCAGAAAGTCATGCGGCCGCATCACCACATCATACAGCGCGACCAGATCCCGCGCGATCTGGCTCCCGCTGCTCTGGGTCCAGTTAAAGCCCACCACGGGCTGCGTTGCCTGGCTGAAATCATACTCGTCCGCTTCCAGCCCTCCGCGCTGCGCCACTATTGTCAGCAAATCGGCCAGCCTGGGCAGTGCGCCTTCTTCTGTGGGCTCGCCCTCCCCGGGGGCGCTCAACGCGGGCAGCTGCGACGGGGCAACGGCAGGATAGAATACGATCTTCCTGACAATGGAAGTCGCGCTGTTCCCAGGGTCCGCGCTCACATCCACGCCGATTACAATCCTGTCGGAATCGAACGGGGCGGCGGTGGTCGCGACAAGCGCCGCCCCTCCATTGACCGAACCGGCCAGTTCATCCGCTTCGAGCGTCACCGCCATCCGGTGATCGCCGCTGGCCAGCGGATTGGTTACATCGGTGAAGCTTGAGCTGGCATCGAAGAGTGCCACCCTGTCAGGAGAACCCCCGAGCGTGGTGTCGGCATAGAAGGCCTCCACGCCGCGAGCGCCGCCAAAGTCAGAGCCCTGTGTCGCAAAATTTATCCGCGCGAACGCTCCCGAACCACCCCCCGCGCCATTGGCCAGAAGCGTGAAATCCACCACTGCGGTAAAGCCCGCTGCGCCCACCGCGGCGAAGGCCTCCGGCGTCAGCACCGCAGTGCTCGCCGATGTAAAGGGCGGCGGGGCGGCGATCGTCTGGATCAGACCAACGCCGGGAACAACGTCGCCGGCGTCGAAACTTCCGAACAGCCCGGCATTGACCACCTGCGCCAGCGTGCGCGCTGCGCCGCCGATGCTGTAACTGCCGTTGGCGAAATCCAGCGACACCAGCGCAGGGGATGACGCGACCACGGTTGAACTGACCAGCACCTTCACATCGGGAAACACATTGCCGATCTGCTCGCCGGGGATGTTCTCGAAATACATATAGGCCTGGTGGCGATAGGCCGGGGTGGTTCCCGCAACGCCGTATTTGGCCTCGATGAACGGCAGCATGTTCGGGTCCGGGTCCTGGTCGGCCGTCCCGGTATAGATCCGCAGCGAATTCTCCAGCTCGTAATCATCCGCCAGCGGATAGATCTTCTCGCCGCTGCCGGTCGCGTCATAGACCAGATTGTTGTTGAACCAGATCCCCAGCACCTTGCCGATCTCATGCCCGGCAATATGCGATGCCCAGGTCAGGAAACCGGTATAGCTGGTCTGCTTGCCGCCCTTGCCCTTGCGCCGCTTCCTCTTCTCCAGGATCGGTTTCTGGAAGATGCACGGGCACGACAGCATCCGCGTTCCGATCAGGTAATTATGCGGCGTGTTGTAATCCGCCAGCGAGGCGGGCGGGTCCTTGATCCGCGGGCCTTCGAATTCCTGCGACGCCTGCAGCGCCACATTGGCGGCCATCAGGGCAATGGTGAAGGGATCGATCGACATCAGCTATCACCCGCCGCTGCGCTGCTTAAGGCGGGTTCGCGCCAGCGCCAGATCCCGGCCACGCGCCGCTGCCAGTACCCGACCATTGGCACCTCGACCACCTGCGCCGGTTCGCTCAAAAAGGCATGGACCATGCGCGGATATCCGCCCGCCACGCCCGCATGGATCGCCAGATGCTGCAGATTGTCGTTGATCCGCAGGCCCACGACATCGCCCGCGCGCGCCTGCGCCAGCCCGCCTTCGACCGGGTCGAACAGCCGGTCCAGCCCGGCCTTCAGCGCCGCCCCGTCGATCCGGCCCCTGGCATAGCCGGCGATCCGCGCTTCCAGGCTGCCGGCTTCCTCCCAGCCCAGCGCCCGCGCCACCCCGGCCACCAGCCCGCGGCAATCGCAGCCCTGGCCCTTCAGGCTCTGCTCCCACTTGACCGGCGTACCGATCCAGCGGCGCGCCTCGGCCAGCGCCATCGCGCCCCGATCGGCCCCGAAAGCCGCGCCGCTATTCATAGCTGGTCCCCAGCGCGGACACCTTGCGGTGCTGACGGTCGCCCGGCAATTCCGGCTCGCCCTGGAAATTCACCCCATTGTCATAGCTGACACAGGTCGGAACCGCCGGATCGTCGGAGATCAGCAGTTTGGAGCATCCCCGGAACAGCGTCAGCGTGTCGCCCACCTCGGGGGCCTCGAACAGCGGTTCCAGCAGCTCGACCGTGCCGGTTGCCCCGTCATAATCATAGATCTTGCGCTCGTCGGTCCCGCCATGCTCGCCGGTCAGGAAAGCAGCGTTGCCGAAATTGAAGAAATCGTCGGGATGCACCCCCGCCAGATCGACGCTGAATTCATGCGCCGATTCCGCCGCCGTCACCACCGCGGCAAAGGGCTCGCGCACCACCCGGCAGCGCACCGGATCGCCGAACCAGGTGCGGCATTGCGGGGACATCACTTCGCCCTGCGTCTGGTTGTACGCATCCATCGCATTGCGCACTTCCAGCACGAACCGCCGCCCCTCGATCCGGCCTTCGGCCACCCGCCCGCGCAGCACCGGCTGATAGCCCGCGGCTGCGCCGTCCACATCGGGGGACACCCGCACCAGCCATGCGGCCGCCCTGCGCCAGCGGCCGCCATAGACCTTGGCCGGGCGGAACTCGCCATTTGCCGGTGCATGGACTTCGAAATTGCTCGCGACAAAGCCCACCGCCTTGGTGATCGCGGACAGGTTCATGCCGCGGTCGAATGTCTCGGGTCCCTGGCCCAGCCCGAGATCCAGCGTCACCGGCCGGGACCAGGTGGTGAACCCCTGCCGCAACCCGTCCTTGGCCTGCAGCATCAGGCAGAAGGCGGTTGCGCGCGGCACTTGCGCCAGCGCGGCGGCCAGCGGAGCGGGGATGGTCGCGCTCATGCCAGATCCTCCCCGATCAGCTGCTCGATCGGCACCTGCCCGGCGCTGCGCGAGGTCTTGGTATCGAACGTGACATTCAGCTGATCCTCGACGAAATGCACCGGCAGATCGTATTCGAACCCGCAGGTCAGCACTGCGCCGGGCGCAGGCGGCGCGGCAAAGGTGATCGTGCCCGCCCCGCGCTGGACCGTAAAGCCGCCGGTCACCACGCCGTTCACCGCCACCAGCACCGCGGCCTCCACCGGCCAGTGAACCGGCCAATCGTAAGTGTTGCCGGCATCCTGGTAGCGTTTGATGATCGCGAACACCGTTTCCGCCCCGTCGCCCGTGCCCAGCGGCTGGTCGAGTTCATCCGGCGCATCGATGCCGTTGGCCGCGCTGCTGTATTCCAGGAAATCGCGGAACAGGAAGCCGCGCGCGCTGCCGCGCCGGGCGCGGTGGAACGCGCGCAGCGCCGCCATGTCCTCCAGGCTCTGGATCGTATGCGCCACGTCCCAGGTGCCCAGCGGATCGGCCCATAATTCCTCGCGGTCGATTTCGCCCGAGACGAGCCGCACCGCGTCCGTCTTGAAGGCAAAGCCGCCCGAGGATCCGCGGGAGAATTTGTCGGGCAGGCGGACATCATCGATCATCGATTGATCCCCGAATGTGCTGAGCGAAGTCGAAGCATCATGCCAGATTCTTTCTGCTGGCCACGCCCAGCGCTTGCTGTGTGCCGCGATCGACACTGCTCTTGGTCCGCCGCGGATCGCTCCGCTCGGGCACCAGAAAGGTTTGCGGGATCACGATCGTGTCGCCGCCGCTCTTCGCGGAAAACGACCCGCGGCGCATTGCCGAATTGGGCAGCACCTGGACCCCGCCATCGGTCGCGAACACCGGTTCGGGCCCGGCCTCGCCAACGATCCCGAACTGGCCGCTGGGGATCAGCCCGCCGCCGGCGAACAGCCCGGCAAAGGACGGATCGGCAAACAGCCCCTCGACACTGCCGACCAGGCTGGCTTGCGGCGATGCCCCGCCCAGCAGCGACCCGACTGCGCCGAGCAGGCCTCCCAGACCCCCGCCGCCGCCGCCGCCAAGACCACCACCCCCGGCAGCGCTCGCCGCCATCGATGCCGCCGCCGCCTGGATCTGTGCCGCTGTCGCGCTCCACACGCCCGCCGCGGTGGTCAGCGTGCCCCCGGCCGCCGTCATGGTCGCGCCGGCCGCCTGCAGCTCGCCGGCCGAGGATTGCCCCGCTCCGGCAGCTTGCCCCAGACCCAGACGGCCCGCCAGCGGGCGGATCAGGTTCTGCTGGATCTGCAGCTGCAGGAATTCGCTCAGCATCTGCCGCACCACCGAGCGGGCGACATCGCCCAGCGAGCGGAAATTGACGATCGCATTGACCAGCTCGCTGTTGAACGCTTCCAGCCCGCCGATCTTGATCTGGTCGACCGCCTCGTTCAGCTGCTCGGGCGTCTTGTTCAAATCGCGCATGAAGCGCTCGACCGAGGTTTCGTTCGCCCGCGCCACGCTTTCGCGCCGCTGCGCGGCGGTGGCGGCCATCGCATCGAGCGCCACCTGCGCGCGCAGCTTTTCGGCATCGTTGGCAACCTGACTGTTCACCACCGCTTCCAGCCGCGAGCGGAGATAGGCTTCCTCGGCATCGAGCATCGCCAGTGCCAGCCGCTTCCGCTCGGCCTCGGTGTCCGCCAGATCGAACTGCAGCTGCAGCACGTCGCGGACCGCGTCATAGTGTTCCTGGGCGAGCCCCTGCGCGTCGCGTTCCAGCTCGGCGCTGCGCTCGCGCGCGATCAATTGCGCTTCCAGCGAATCGGTGCCCGACACCAGAATATTGCCCTGCTCGTCCAGCACCGTCTGATGGCCCAGCAGCGTCGCGACCTGCTTCTTCAGCGCCGCTTTCTGCTCGTCCGAGAAATCGCTCGCCTCGATCGCGGCGATCTTCTGCTTCAGCTCGATGTCGAGCAGCTCGAAGCCGATTGCCGCCCGGTCTTCGGCGTTGGTCGCCAGCCGCTGCCGGGCGCGCAGCGTCTCGGCCTCCAGCTGCGCCGTCTCATCGGCAAAATCGGCGGCGATTTCCTCGGGCGTCTTTTCTTTCTTGCCCTTTCTGGCGGCCTTCGCCTTTTTCGGCTTGGCCGGATCGAGAAATCCGGCGAGCGCCTCCTTATCGCCGCCGAGTGCCTTCTGCAGATCCTCGAAGA
>NZ_JAXMJI010000021.1:0-40761 GCF_034376665.1 Allopontixanthobacter sp.
CGCGGCACATCACGACATCGTCATTGCGAGCGCAGCGAAGCAATCCATCGACCGAAGTTGCAATCATAGATCGGGTGCCGATGTCTTGCCGCGCACCTCAGGCGGTCAGGCCTCGCCTTCGATCGCCTGCTTTTCGCGTTCCAGCTTCAGGCAATCGAGGATCTTCGCGCCCGCCAGAAACACCGCGCCGGTGCAGGCGAGGAACAGCAGTTTGCCGCCGAAGCCCGGATACGCGACCAGATAGTTGCTGCCACGTTCGACAGCGCCCAGACCCAGCGCATAAATGATCAGGTAAGCTTCCCAGCTCGTCTTGATGACAAACAGCCGCTTAACCTTACCCAACATGGTCGTCCTTTCGTTAACCTGTTACTTCGCAAGCATCATGCCAGTGGCGGAAATCCGCTGCTCTTGAAAGTTAACAACCAGGCAAGTGTAACGCAGTTCGACAATCAGTCCAGCGCGTTAACCTAGTTCCTGCAGGCCTAATGCATCCAGCAATTCGAAGCGTGCCGTAATGATACGTTTTGCCAGTTCGGCATCGCCCACTTGCGCCGGTGCAATGCTTTCGGGCCAATGGGCGGCGATCACCGCTGCCATGCGGTCGGCCTTGGCATCGTCCAGCAGGAAGCGCGGATCGACGGTCTGCGGATCGGCCACCACGCGCAGGCGCAGACAGGCGGGCCCGCCGCCATTGGCCATGCTCTGGCGGACATCGACCGGGATCACCCGGCGGATCGGGCCATTGCCGGCCAGCATCCCTTCCAGCCATGTCCGGACCGGCGCGCTCTCCCAGCTTTCCAGCGGGACGACGAGCGCCATTTCGCCGCCCCCTCCTTCGCCGGGCAGCGACAGCAATTGTGCGTTGAACAGATAGGTCTTGATTGCCTCCGCCAGGCTTACCGAATCGGCGGGAACTTCGACCACTTCCAGTGCGGGAAACTTGGCGCGGATCGCGTCATAGGTGCCCTGCTGGTCGGCAAAGGCCTGTGCGTGGGTGAACAGTACCCGCTCGTTCGCCACCGAAACCACGTCGTTGTGAAACGCGCCGGCTTCGATCGCAGCGGGGTTCTGTTCGATGAACACCGTGCGTTCGGGATCAAGCTGGTGGAGCCGGGCAATCGCGCGGCTGGCCTGTTCATGCTGGCGGGCGGGAAATTTGCCGCCGGGCCGGCCATAGACAAACAGCTCGACACCGGGCGCGCCATGCGCATCGCATAGCCGCCCGTGATTGGCCGCGCCTTCGTCGCCGAAACTGGGCGGGACAGGATCGTGGATGGTGAAATGCTCCGGATCCGCAAAAGCGAGCTTCAACTGCGCCATCGTGTCGGGCCATTCCATGCCCCGGTGCGGCATCGTCACCAGATTGGCAGGAGTCAGATGGCAACGCCCGTCCGCCGCATCTGTAGCGGGGCTGACCGTGGCGGCATTGGCGGTCCACATCGAACTGGCGGACCAGGCTGCGGCAGTCAGGCGCGGATCGATGGTCGCATTCGCCCCCATCGCGGTGAGCCAATCGGTGTTGGGACGCGGCAGCGGAACGAAGAACCCCTGTGCCAGCCCGAGCGCCATGTTGGCGCGCATCTTTTCCAGCCCCTGCAGCGCCGCCGCGCGGGGATAGGAGGTTTCGCCCGCGTGCCTGGTAGCCGCGAGATTTCCCAGGCTGAGGCCCGCATAATTGTGTGACGGACCGACGATACCGTCGAAATTGATTTCCCGGATCACCGCGCCACACTCCAGACCGTGTCGCCCGGGGTCACGTCCAGCACATCCGCCGCGCGGGAATCGATCGCCACGGTGCCGTCTTCGGCAAACTGGCGCGCGCCGTAGCAGGCGCGGAAATTCGCCAGGGTGCCGGTCGCCACCAGCGCCCGCTCGCCCTTGTCCAACCCGGTTGCGGACACTTGCGCCGGCTTCGCTTCGCGGATGCTCTTCACCGTGTCGGTGCGCGCGATCATCGTCGGGCCGCCGTCGAAAATATCGACATAGCCGTCCGCGGAAAAGCCTTCGTTTTCGAGCATCCGCATGGCCGCGCGGCCGGTCGGATGGGGCATTCCGATCACCCTGCGCGCGCTTTCCTGCAGCATGGCGATATAGACCGGATGCTTGGGCATCAGATCGGCGATGAACTGGTTGCCGTTGATCGCGTTGAAGTAATCCGCTTCCTGGAAACTCATCCCGAAGAACCGCCCCGCGACTCCATCCCAGAAGGGCGATCCGCCGCGGTCGTCGATGATCCCGCGCAACTCAGCAATTACCCGGTCGGCAAACCGCGCACGGTGCATGGCGATGAACAGATAGCGGCTGCGCGCCAAAAGCAGGCCTAGCCCGCCCGCGCGCTCGCCCGGGTGAAGGAACAGGCCGCCGACTTCGGACGATCCCTCCAGATCGGTGGTCAGGCTGAGCATTTCGGCGCGGACGGTCCGGTCCAGCTCCTGCGAATGCTGGGTAAGTGTGGTCATCCGGTAGGAATAGAACGGCCATTGCCGGCCCACCTGACTGAAAATCTGGCAGGTGCCGCGGACATCGCCGGTGGCGGAATTTTCCAGCACCAGCACGAATTGCTCATCCACCAACCCGTTGTCTTCCCGCGCAAAGGCGGCAGCGGCACGTTCCAGCTTGGTGCCCAGCGCAGCGCGGTCGGGCGGCAGATTGGTGAAGCCGCCGCCGGTCAACTTGGCCATTTCATACAGCGCCTCGAGATCGTCAGGGCGCGCAGCGCGCAGGCGGAAGGTCACAGTTCGTCTCCCGAAGCGAGGCGGTGTAGCACCAGCGCCGACAAGGCCGCGCGTTCTTTCAGCGACGGCACGATCATGAATTCCTGCGGACTGTGGATCGCGCCGCCGCGCACCCCCATGGTGTCCACCACCGGCACGCCGCAGGCAGCGATGTTGTTGCCGTCGCATACGCCGCCGGTGGATTGCCAGCCGATTTCCTGCCCGAGCACCGAGCCGCAATCCCGCACCAGATCGAACAGCTTCTGCGCGCGGCCGTCCACCGGCTTGGGCGGGCGGGTGACGCCGCCGTGCAAGTGGATGGAGACCTCGTGCGATTGACGGATTTCGCGCATCAGCGCCTGCAATCCGGCCTCGAACCTCTCGCCCGCAGCGGGTTCTTTCGGGCGGATGTTGAAGCGCAGCACGGCATTGTCCGGCACCACATTATTGGCCGCACCGCCTTCGATTTTCGCCGGGTTGACCGGGCAGTCGGGCGTTTCCAGCCTCTTCAGGCCAAGCACCAATGCCGCCGCCGCAACGATGGCGTTGCGCCCGTCCTGCGGGTTGCGCCCGGCGTGGGCGGATTGGCCCTTCACGATCAGCGAATAATTGCCCGTGCCGCCGCGCGCATGGGCCAGCGTCCCATCGGGCAGGGCGCTGGGTTCATAGGTCAGGGCGGCATATTTGCCCCGCGCCAGCTCCTCGATCAGCGCAGCGGAGGACAGCGATCCGGTTTCCTCGTCCGCATTGATCAGCACATCATAGCCGATCCCGGCAGCCGCATCGGTGCTTTCCAGCGCCAGCAAGGCGTGGAGCATGACGGCGATGCCGCCTTTCATGTCAGCGAGGCCAGGGCCATTCAGAGTGGTATCGTCCAGCCAGGTCTGCGCCTGGAACGGGTCATCCGCCGGAAATACGGTGTCCATATGGCCGGTCAGCAGCAGACGCCGCACCGCATCGGGCCTCACCCGCAGCACCAGATGCTGGCCGTGGGGCTTCTCGAATTCCGCGCCGCCCGCATCGATCCCGGTCACGGGAGCGGGATCGGTGAGGCTGACTTCCCCGGGCAGGGCGGAAAACGCATCGGCTAGCAGTCCGGCCTGCACTGCCAGCCCGGCAAGATTGGCGGTGCCGGTGTTGACCGCGCTCCACGTCTGCGCCTGCGCCAGCATCGCAGGCTGATCGATTTGCTCGATCATGTCGGTTCCGGTCGGGTCCAATCGTGTCATCTGCTACCATCCCTAGCCGCGCCCAGGCCTGCGGCCAAGCCCGCGCGCGGAATATTGCCCGACGACATCCGCCTAAGCCGTTGCAATCGGGCGGTGCGCAGGCCATAGTACAGGCTCCTCCCCGGGAACCATTCTGATTTCACACACCATGCGGCCCTCCGGCTGCTTGAACGCTACGGGTAGGATTCATGACCAATTTCGAAACGCGTGCCGGCCTGACGGTTGACGGCGCTCTGGCCGGTTTTGTCGAGCAGGAGGTGCTCGGCCCGCTGGGCCACGAGCCCGCCCCTTTCTGGCAAGGTTTCGCCGATCTGCTGGCAGGATTCGCGCCGCGTAATCGGCAGCTGCTGGCGAAGCGCGACGAATTGCAGGCAAGGATCGACGCCTGGCACATCGAGCGCCGCGGCCAGCCGCATGATGCCGAGGCCTACCGCGCGTTCCTGCATGAAATCGGCTATCTCGTGCCTGCTCCGGCGGATTTCACCATCGCGACCGAGAATGTCGATCCCGAGATTGCCACCATGGCCGGGCCGCAGCTGGTGGTGCCGGTGCTCAACGCGCGGTTCCTGCTCAACGCCGCCAATGCGCGCTGGGGCAGTCTGTATGATGCGTTTTACGGCACAGATGCGCTGGAGAATGCGCCCCCAGCCAGGATCGCCAGTTACGATCCTGATCGCGGCGCGGCAGTGATCGCGGCAGGCCGGGCATTCCTGAATATGGCGCTGCCGCTGGTGGACCAAAGCTGGAGCGATATTGCCGGCGAGCATGACGGCACGCTGCAGGATGAAAGCCAGTTTGTCGGCAAGACGGATCGCGGCCTGTTGTTCCGCAACAACGGTCTGCACATCGAAGTTATCTTCGATGCCACCAGCGCCATCGGCAAGACCGACCCGGCGGGGATTTCCGACATTATCCTCGAATCCGCGCTTACGACGATCTGCGACCTTGAAGATTCGGTCGCTGCGGTGGACGCGGATGACAAATTGCTCGCCTATCGCAATTGGCTCGGCGTCAATCGCGGCGATCTGGAAGAGAGTTTCGACAAGGGCGGGAAGGTGCTGACCCGCAAGCTGGCGGACGACAAGCGCTTCACCGATTCCGACGGCAACGAACACACTCTGCCCGGACGCAGCCTGCTGTTCGTGCGGAACGTGGGCCATCTGATGACCAATCCCGCGATCCGCCTGCCCGATGGCAGTGAGGTGCCCGAGGGCATCATGGACGCGGTGATCACCAGCGCCATCGGTGCGCAGGATGTGAAGGGTCTCGGGCGCTATTCCAATTCGCGCACGGGCAGCATCTACATCGTGAAGCCGAAAATGCATGGGCCGGAAGAATGCGCCTTTACCAACGATCTGTTCGACGCGGTTGAGGATTTGCTTCACCTGCCGCGCCATACGGTCAAGGTCGGGGTAATGGACGAGGAACGCCGTACCAGCGCCAATCTGGGCGCGTGCATCCATGCCGTGCGGGACCGGATCGTGTTCATCAACACCGGCTTTCTCGACCGGACGGGGGACGAGATACATACCTCGATGCAGGCGGGTCCGATGATCCGCAAGGGCGCGATGAAGACCAGCACCTGGCTGACTGCATACGAAGCGCGCAATGTCGGGATCGGCCTGCGCCACGGCCTGTCGGGCCGCGCGCAGATCGGCAAGGGGATGTGGGCCGCACCCGACCGGATGGGCGCGATGATGAAGGAAAAGATCGCCCATCTCGACGCCGGGGCAAACACCGCCTGGGTCCCGTCACCCACCGCGGCAACGTTGCATGCGCTGCATTACCACCAGAAGGATGTGTTCGAAGTGCAGAAGGGGCTGGGAGACGTTCCGGGTCTCGAACTGTTGCTCACCATCCCGCTGGCGGAAGGGACCAACTGGAGCGAGGCGGAAGTGCACGAGGAGCTGGACAATAATGCGCAAGGCTTACTCGGCTATGTCGTGCGCTGGATCGACGCTGGCGTCGGCTGTTCAAAGGTGCCGGACATCCACGATGTCGGCCTGATGGAAGACCGCGCGACCCTGCGCATATCCTCGCAGCACATGGCCAACTGGCTGCTCCACGGCGTTTGTACCAAGGAACAGGTGATGGATTCGCTGAAGCGCATGGCCGCCAAGGTCGACGCGCAGAATGCGGGCGATCCGGCCTATGAACCGATGGAGGGCAATTGGGACGGTATCGCCTTCAAGGCCGCATGCGACCTCGTGTTCAAGGGCGCGGACCAGCCCAGCGGCTATACCGAGCCGCTGCTGCACCAGTGGCGCCAGGCGAAAAAGGCGGGCTGAGCGCCCCTATCCGGGTCAGCGAGCGCCTTTGCTCGCGCGGCGGGTGTCGCCTTCGCTGCCTCGGGCCGTGTCGGTCCCCTTGGGGAAATTGCCGCTCCGCTGGACCGAACCTTCATCGACCTCGGTCTGATGCGCGGGGTTCTTGTCGGTCTTGTTCTCGGGTTGGTTGCCGTCCTTGGTCATGATCGTTCTCCTTCCGGGTAGAACGAACGGACCCCGAATTCTTTCCGGAAATCCGCACCGGATTCAGCTCAGTAGCCGCGCAACTGCGATGAATTCCGCCACACTCAATGTCTCCGCCCGGCGGGTCGATTCGATGCCAAGCGCGTCCAGAGCCTCCAGCGCGCCCGGCACACCCTTCAGGCTCTGGCGCAACATCTTGCGGCGCTGACCAAACGCGGCGGCGGTTATGTTCTCCAGCACTCGCGCCGAAACCCCGTCCGGCATGGCGGCAGGGTTGATATGGACAATGGCGCTCATTACCTTGGGGGGCGGGGTGAAGGCGCTGCGGTGGACTTTCATCGCCAGTCTCGCGGCGGATCGCCACTGCGCCAGGACTGCGAGCCGCCCGAAGGCCGATCCGCCGGGCGCCGCGACGATGCGCTGGGCAACTTCCTGCTGGAACATCAGCGTCAGCGATGTCCATTGCGGCGGCCAACCTTCCCCGCCCAGCCACCGCACGAACAGCGCGGTACCGATGTTGTAAGGCAGATTGCTGAGCACCGCGAAGGGCTCGCCGTCCATCAACTCGCCATGGTCCATCTTCAGCGCGTCGCCCTGGATCACGCGCAATTGGCCGGGGAAGGCGTTCTCCAACTCGGCCAGCGCGGGCAGGCAGCGGCTGTCCATCTCGATGGCGGTCACCCGCGCACCGGCGCGCAGCAGCGCACGGGTAAGGCCGCCAGGGCCGGGGCCGACTTCCAGCACTGCCTTGCCCTGCAAATCACCGGGAATCGCGGCGATGCGGGCGAGCAAGTGTTCGTCGAACAGGAAATTCTGGCCCAGCGCCTTCGACGCGCTGAGGCCGTGCCGGGCAATGACTTCGCGCAAGGGGGGGAGGCAAGGGCTATCCACCCGCCGCCCATACGGGGATTACGCAGTTGTTGCCAGTCGCCGCGCCGCCATCTCCCCCGCCATGCGGATCGCGGCGATCATGGCGCCGGGATCGGCCACGCCCTTGCCCGCAATATCGAAGGCAGTGCCATGATCGGGGCTGGTGCGGATGATCGGCAGCCCGAGAGTGACATTCACCCCGGCGTCGAAATCGAGCGTCTTGAGCGGGATCAGCGCCTGGTCGTGATACATGCACAGCGCTGCGTCATAGGTCGGGCGGGCGCGGGCGGCAAACAGCGCGTCGGCGGGGTGGGGTCCGGTGACGTCCAGCCCCTCGGCGCGCAGGGCCGCGATGGCGGGCGCCATGATGCGCGTTTCCTCGTCGCCGAACTTGCCGCCCTCGCCCGCATGAGGATTGAGGGCGGCCACGGCGAGGCGCGGGTTGGCGATCCAGAAATCGCGCTGCAGAGCCGCCGCCGTGATCCGGGCGCGGCGGCAGATCAGCTCTGCCGTCAGCAGTCCGGGCACATCGGCCAGCGCGCAGTGCACGGTCAGCGGTACGGTGCGCAGCTGCGGCCCGGCCAGCATCATCACCGCATCGTCTGCGGGCAGGTCGCAGGCGGAGCCAAGAAATTCGGTCTGACCGGGAAAGGCGAAGCCTACTTCTGCCAGCAGCGACTTGGCGACGGGTCCGGTGACCAGGCCCGATGCCGCGCCGGACAGCGCCATACGGGTCGCCAGCGTGAGCGAGGCAAGCGCCAGCGCAGCGCCTTCGGGGTTCGGGCTTCCGGGGGTGTAGGCGAGGTTCAAGGCATCCGGCAGGTCGAGCACCGGCAGCGCGCCGGCAAAGCTTGCCTCCGCACCGTCGGTACCGGAAATCCGCACGATTGGCAGGTCATGTCCGCCCACGGCGGCGGCGGCGGCGAGGATTTCCGCCCCGCCGACCACGAAAAACGGCGGCAGCTCCTCCGCTTCCCGCAGCCGCCACGCAGCGGCAATCAGCTCCGGACCGACGCCCGCCGGATCACCCAGCGAAACTGCCAGGACAGACTGGGTCGGGGCAGCCGGCAGGTTCGCGGCCTCAATTATATTCGATATAGGCGTCGTTGCGCAGGTCGCGCAGATAACGCTGGGCCCGCTTGGCAATGCGCTCGCCTTCCATCTGGCCCAACATTTCGTCGAAGTCGGGGGCGTTGTCAGACTTTGCATCATCGCGGCCGCACAGCATCAACACGCTCACGCCATCTTCAACCGAGCCGAAGGGCGGGGTCGATTGGCCGACCTGCAATTCCAGCAGGCTCGGCTGCAAGGGGTCCGGCAAGTCGCGAACCTTGACGGCGTCGTTCGCGACAACCGTCGCGTTGAGCGTGGCCGCGGCGCGTTCGACATCGCCGCAGCCGCGCATGGACTGCACGACCTTGCCGAATTCGTCGATCCGGCCCGCTGCGACAGCATCGCTGACACCGGGTTCGAAAGTGATCGAAATCTGCTTCAGGCTGAGCACCGAATCGCGCGGATCGGCCATCAGGATCTGGCGCTTGTCGATCAGATACATGATTTCGAAACCACCCGGAATTTCGAAGGGACCAACCAACTGGCCGACCTGCATTCCGCGCGCGACGGTCTGCATTTCGGCAGGCAGGGTTTCCAGTCGGACAAAGCCGAGATCGCCGCCTACCACCGCCGTCGAGGCGTCGGAAAACTGGCGCGCATAGGCCACGAAGCTGCCGCCCTGCTGCAATTGCTGGACGATCCGGCGGGCGTTTTCGAGCACCGCGTCACGGGTTTCGGGCGTGGCTTCGAGGTAGATTTCCCCGATCCGGTATTCGTCGGTCCCGCGCGATGCCTCCATCCGGTCGAGTAATTCCCGGACTTCTTCCTCCGATACGTTGATGAACGGCGCGATTTCCCGGCGTTGCAGCCGTTCCCAGGCCATTTCACCTTCGATCTGCCGTTTCAACGACGCGGCAGAGGAGCCGATGCTCGCCAGATAGGCGTCCATCTTGGCGGTGTCGGAGCCGAAATTCTGCGCCGCAACCTGGGCGTAGCGGCGGTTGATCTCTTCGCGTTCCACGACGATTTCCTGCGCCGCAGCTTCCTGGATTTTCAGCGTTTCGTCGATCAGGTTGCGCAGTACCTGTTCGCGCACCCGCTGCAGTTCCGCATCGGGTATCTCGCCCTCGGAGGCTGCGACCAGCAAAGCCGTGCGGTGGTCGATGTCGGTGCCGGTGATAACCGCGCCGTTGACGATCGCGGTAGCGCGCCGGATATTGGGATCGCTCTTGCCCAGCAGCGTCGCATTTTCGGGTATATTGAGTGTGTTGGGCGTGGGCGCACTTGCCTGCGCCTGCGCAGCAACCGGGGACACGACCAGACCGAAGCTGGCGATTCCGGCAAGAAATTTGGACATCGTATTCTGGCTCACACTGTAATTCCGATATGTGGCGCGGGTGTTCCCGCACAATGAAGTGGCCCGGGTTTTGCCGTCATGCGGCTTAACCGTAGCTGAGTGGCGGCCTGAATAGCGGGTTTGCGGTCCGCTGCCAATTGCCCCCTTGTGGCTAAGTCTGCGACACAATCCAAGCCGCTGGCTGCCTAGCGAAAGCCGAGATGGCGGAGGCTGAAAAAGAGCTGGAAGGTATCCCCGCGCTCGGCATCTCCTGAGGTCACATAGTCGCGCCGCCAGGTTACGCCAAGTTCCAGGCAATCGTCTTCATAGGCAACGCCGAGCCGGGTGCGGACCGGTTCGAAACCGTCGGCGTTTAAGGTCGGGTCTTCCCTCCGGTCGGTCAGGTTGAACACGCCAGAGCCGAACACCGACCAGTAATCGGCGAAGCGTACCCGCGCGGCGGCGCGCAATTCTTCGCGGTCCTGCAAATCCTCGACCAGCTCGTCGATATTGCGGTTGAGCTTGAGATAGCCCACTTCGACATAGGTTTGCCGCGAACCGACCGTCGCGTCGAATTCGTTGCGGCGCAGGCTCAAATTGTCCTTGTCCAACCGGTAACGGTGAGTCAGCTTGACGAAATCGCGGAAACGGACCTCGGTCCGGCCGACGAAATCGGATACCCGCTCGCTCAGCCCGGTTCCGTCCACAAGGATATCGGAGGCTTCCTTGAACCGGTAGGATTGCCCCAGCGTCGTCTTGAGTCGCCAGCCGGGGCGCTGCAATTCCCAGTCGAAGCCGTAGGTCACGCGGACGCCGTCCTCGACCCGGTCATACCCTGGAAAGCGGTTGAGCGCGAAGAGGTTGGAATCTTCCAGGTCGATCGCGCGGCTGTCCTCGTTGGGCACTGCCAGATTGCGGATCGGCGGGGTGGCCACCAGCTGCACGCGCGGGGTGAATACCTGCGTTCCCCCCAGGAATTCGCCCACGAACGGCCATTTGACATCGACCGCGCCCAAACCGATGGCGCGGCCCTGCCATCCGGGCAGTCCGCGATAGGTCACGGTCTCGGTCAATGCGTTGTCGCTGCTGTGATAGACATCGCCGCGCCCCAGTGCGGTCAGCGAAACGATCTGTCCCAGTCCGGTCACGCCGCGCAATTGCCACTGCGCGCTGGCGAATGCGCGCTGGGTATCCTGTCCGTCCTTGCGAAACAGGTTGAGCGAATTCAGCTGCAGTTCGATGTTGCCGCCGAGCACCGGATCGTCCAGCCGGCGGCGGTAATCGACCACCGGAAGGACCAGCGGAACCTGGCCCTGATCCTGCCCTAGCCGCATGGTTTGGGTGGCCCAGCCGGCGAAGGAGAAATAGCTCCGCTCGTCGATCCGTTCGATGTTGACCGTGGAACGCAGCCGGTCGTCATTGCTGATGTCGTAGCGCCGCAGGAATGTCCTGTCGGTGGCGAGACGGATGGACCCGCTGACGCTCCATTCCGGGGTGAACTGGAATTTCCCGTTGGCTGCCAGATAGCCGCGCAGGCCGCGCTCGGAGGTGGGATCGCCGGTGAAGCTGGAAATCCGGCGGCTCTCGGTCAGATAGCCGGTTATCTGGTAGGCACCCTTGTCTACCAGGTGGCGGAAGGTGCCCGACAGCATCGGCGGCGCTTCGCTGAATACCGTGCCAACCAGTGTCAGATCGCGGTTTTCCGCCATGCTCCAGTAGTAGCTGCCGGTGACCTCTACCCCGTTGGACTGGCTGATTCGTAAATCGGGCACCATGAAGCCCGATGCCGCCCCGCTGTCGGTGCGCAGCGCGAGGCCCGGCAGCGGCAGCAGCCGTGCGCCGAACAATTCGAGATAGGCACCGCGGAACCTGATCCGCCGACTTTGCGGATCGTAGGTGACCCGGTCGGCGGTGACCCGCCAGCTGGGGTCTTTCGGGCAGCCGCGCGAATTCTCGACCGCGCAGGCGCTGTAAGCCGCCTGATTGAGGATGATGGTGCCGTCTTCGCCCCGGCTGCCGCTGTTCGCGGCCAGGCGTCCGCCTTCGCGCAGGGCCAGCAGCAAATCCTCCATCGCGCCGGTTTCGAACTTGTCGGTAAGCTCCAGCCGCTCGGTGTAGAGCTGGTTGCCTTCCTGATCGACGAATCGCACCTGGCCCGATGCGGTAATCAGGCCGGTGCCGCGATTCCATCGGACTTCCTGTGCGCGGACCGACTGGTCTTCGCTGCGCAGCAGCACATCGCCGCTGGCGGTGACGACATCGCTTTGCGAATCGTACTCGAGATTGTTCGCCTCGAATTCGATTTCGCGGAGTTCGGCAGGGCTCTCGGCGGGCGCTTCGGAAGCGGCCTGCGCGGTTGCGCTGTCCTGCGCCCAGACGGCCCCGTGGGCGAACGGCGCGGCGAACCCCACCAAAGCAATCGCCAGCAAACCGGAGGTGCGGGATAATTGGACTTGGTTCATGGCGCGCGGCGCGATTCTGTCTCTGTGTGCCGGTTGGCTGTAGCCGGTCGGGCTGGGGTCGGCGGGGGGCATGGCTTGCCTATCGCACTGCCCGCGCCTAATCGCAATCGCCAAGCGAAGCGGCGGTCCTGTGCTGCCGCGTTCCGCGAACCTACGCTGTCTTTTGCCTTTCGGAGCCTTCATGAACATCCTCTTCAGTCAAACAATTCCCGCCGGCACCAAGCTGATTGCCCTGGTCACGAACAAGGGCGCGATGCCCGATGGGCTCGAACCAGCGCTGGTGGAAGGCGCGAAGACCGCCCGCTTCAAGGGCAGCGCGGGCCAGGTTTTCGACGGATTTGTCGAGCGTTCGGGGGACATCCTGCGCGTCGCGATTGCCGGGGCGGGAGACCCTTCGGGCGGCGAAAACGGCGATGACCGGCGGACCAATCTGGAAAAAGCCGGTGCCGCGCTGACAGCGAAATTCCTGACCTCGGGCGAAACATCGCTGGCGCTTGACCTGACGAACAGCGGCCTGAGCGCCAGGGAAGCCGCATCCGTGCTGCTCGGTCTCAGGCTGCGCGGCTGGCGGCATGACGAATACCGCACCAGACTGAAGGAAGAACAGAAAATCACCCTGAAGACGGTGACCGTGGTCGGCGCGCCGGAAAGTGCCGAAGCCGCCTGGAAAGATGCCTCTGCCGTCGCGGCAGGGGTCGAATTCACCCGTCATCTGGTCGCGGAACCGGCCAACAAGGTATTCCCGATCAGTTTCGTCGAACGGTGCCAGAAAGTTTTTGAAGGCACCGGCGCGGAGCTGATTGTGCTGGATGAAGCCAAGATGGCGGAACTGGGCATGGGATCGATTCTTGCGGTAGGGCAGGGCTCCGAACAGCCGAGCCGGATCCTCGCGATCCGCTGGAACGGCGGCGATGCAGGCGCGAAACCGATGTGCTTTGTCGGCAAGGGCGTCACCTTCGATACCGGCGGCATTTCGCTGAAGCCCGGTCCCGGCATGGAAGAAATGAAATGGGACATGGGCGGCGCAGGGGCGGTGGCTGGCGCAATGCTGGCGCTGGCAACCCGCAAGGCGAAGGCGAATGTCGTCGGCGTGATGGGCCTGGTCGAGAATATGCCCGACGGCAAGGCGCAGCGTCCGGGCGACGTGGTCACATCCATGTCCGGCCAGACAATCGAGGTGCTCAACACCGACGCCGAAGGCCGGATGGTCCTGTGCGACGCGCTGCATTGGGCGCAGCAGGAATTTTCCCCGCTCGCGATAGTCGATTTCGCCACGCTGACGGGCGCGATGGTTATCGCGCTTGGCCACGAATACGCCGGGATGTTCGCCAATGACGAAGATCTGGCGGCGAAGCTGGATGCGGCGGGCAAGGCGACCGGCGACAAGGTATGGCGGATGCCGCTGTCGCCTGCGTATGACAAGCTGATCGACAGCCCGATTGCCGACATTAAGAATGTCGGCCCGCGCCCCGGTGGGTCGATCACCGCGGCGCAGTTCCTCCAGCGTTTCATCGCCAAGGGCACGCCGTGGGCGCATTGCGATATCGCGGGCATGGCGTGGGCGGACAAGGCGGGCACTACCTGGGACAAGGGCGCAACCGGGTTCGGGGTGCGGTTGATCGACCAGTATATCCGCGACAATGTAGAAGCCTGAGGAAAGCCGATGGCCCGCACGTCCCACAAGGCCGAATTGCCGAGCAAGATCTGCCTGACCTGCGGGCTGCCGTTCAACTGGCGCAAGAAATGGGCGCGCGAATGGGACAATGTCCGCTATTGTTCGGAACGGTGCCGCCGCTCGAAAAGCAGCACCGCGGTCAAGAAAACCTCCGCGAAAAACCCGATTATCTTTACCCCGGATGTCGATGCGAGTTGATTTCTACCTGCTCGACCGCGATCCGGCGGAAGCGGTCGCGGTGCTGCTGGCGCGCGCCGCGAAACAGGCGGGGGAACGCGTGCTGGTGGTGTCGGGCGATGCCGAACAGAGGATGCGGATCGATCAGGCGCTGTGGACCGCGGCCCCCGAAGCCTTTCTGGCGCACGGGACCGCGGGCGAAGGGCATGAGGAACGCCAGCCGGTGCTTATCGCCGACGATCTAACGGCAGCGAATGCGGCAAAGTTCGTCATTCTGGCGGACGGCAAATGGCGGGAGGAAAGCGCGCGTTTCGACCGCGCGTTCCTGCTGTTCGGCGAAGATCGCCGGCAGGACGCCCGCGAATGCTGGACCGCGCTGGGCAAGGAAGCGGCGATGGAACGCCATTTCTGGAAGCAGGAAGGCGGAAAATGGCGCGAGATGGGATGACCAGCTTGGCCTTGCGCTAAATGCCCGGCGGGGCTAGGGGCGCGCGCAACGCATTTCCCCACCATCACCCAGCAATTCAGGAATTTCCCATGGCGGTTACCCGCACCTTTTCGATCATCAAGCCCGATGCCACCCGCCGCAACATTACCGGCGCGGTGACCAAGATGCTGGAAGAAGCCGGCCTGCGCGTCGTCGCTTCCAAGCGGATCCACATGAGCCGCGAACAGGCCGAAGGCTTCTACGCCGTCCACCGCGAACGTCCGTTCTTCGGCGAATTGGTCGATTTCATGATCAGCGGCCCGGTCGTGGTCCAGGTCCTTGAAGGCGAAGACGCAATGCAGCGCAACCGCGACATCATGGGCGCGACCAACCCCAAGGATGCCGCCCCCGGCACGATCCGCGGCGAACTGGCCGAAAGCATTGAAGCCAACACCGTGCACGGTTCCGATTCGGACGAAAATGCCGCCGTCGAGATCGCCTATTTCTTCACCCCGGAAGAAATCGTCGGCTGATCGGAAAATCCGGTTGAGAACACGAAAGGCCGCCGGAGCGATCCGGCGGCCTTCTTGTTAGTGAAAGGGTATTCAGGCTTCCACGCGTTCCACAGTCACGACTTCACCTTCGGGATCGGTCGAAGTCCAGACTCCGTCCTCGCCGACCGTTTCGGTGTGGCATTTCTGAACTGCACCTTCTGCGTCTTCGGTCGTGCAGTAGGTTTCCGGCGATTTCTGTTCCCAGGTGCCGGTCTTCGGTGCTTCCCCTTCGGTCGTCGAAGTGTAGGTTCCGTCGGCGCGGACTTCCTCCATCGTGACCTTGCCGTCAGCCGAGGTTATCTTGTAGGTGCCCGCGCTGGGTCCCCCGTCCGCTGCGGTTACTGCCACGGGTGCTTCAACCACTTCGGCTGGCGCTTCGGCTTCGTCGGTTGTTTCGGCAGGTGAGCACGCTGCCAAAACGGCAATCGCGGATAGCATCAGGATCTTTCTCATATGTTTCCCCATTCGTTCAACGCGACCTGGCTGTAGCCATCGCCGCAGAGCACGACCCCGGCCACGTGCTACGCCTATTTCGGGCAAATGCAAATCCGGGATCCGGCGGCACAGAGGCAGCCGCTTGCCTAGGGCAAATTCCTGCTGGCGGCCCTACGCCGGACATATTCGCCAAGCACACGCGGGTAGAGTTGGTGTTCCGCCAGCCGGACCCGTGCCGCCAGCGTTTCGGGGGTGTCTTCCGGCAGGACGGCGACCTCGGCCTGACCCAGAACTTCGCCCGCATCAAGCTCGCGGCTGACCAGATGCACGCTGGCTCCGGCGACCCTGTCACCCGCCTCCAGCGCGCGGGCATAGGTGTCGAGGCCGCGATATTTTGGCAGCAGCGAAGGGTGGATATTGAGCATCCGTCCCGCCCAGCGGTCCACGAACTCGTCCGACAGGATGCGCATATATCCCGCCAGCACGATCATCTTCGCGCCCGCCTCCACCGCCGCCGCTTCCATCGCGGTGTCATGGGCCACACGCGCCATGCTTTTGTGAGGCAGGGCAAAAGTTGCGATCCCTTCCGCCGCGGCCAGCCGGAGCCCCTCCGCCGCGGGATCGTTGCTGGCGACCAGCACGATCCGGTACGGTGCGCCCGTGATCCGGCTGGCATAGAGCAGAGCGGCCATGTTGGTGCCGCTGCCGGAAATGAACACCGCGACGGGCGTGTTCTCAGCCAAGGTGGCGGGCTTCCCAGTCCGCCTTTGCCGACCATGTTCCGGCCGATCCGCGCACGGTGCAGCCCTTGTCGCCCGCCACGATCTCGCCGACGCGGACCACGGTTTCGCCCGCAGCGGTAAGTTCGGCGGTCAGCGCGTCCACATCGCCGACTTCGACCGCCAGCACCATGCCGACGCCGCAATTGAAGGTGCGGGCCATTTCTTCCGGCTCGATATTCCCTTGGCCTTGCAGGAACGCCATCAGGCGCGGCTGCGGCCAGCCGTCCGCATTCACGACAGCGTGCGCGCCGTCGGGCAGCACGCGGGGAATATTTTCCAGCAGTCCGCCGCCGGTAATATGCGCGCAGGCGGCAATCCTGCCGCTGCGGATCGCTGGCAGCAAGCTCTTGACGTAAATTCGGGTCGGTTCGATCAGATGGTCGATCAGCAAACGCTCAGGGTCGAACAGGGCGGGGCGGTTCAGTTTCCAGCCCTTGTCTTCCGCCAGCCGCCGGACAAGCGAATAGCCGTTGGAATGGACTCCCGAACTGGCAAGGCCGAGCAGCACCTGCCCCGGGGCAACCCGGTCGCCAGTCAGTTGCTCGCCGCGCTCGACTGCGCCGACGCAGAAACCCGCCAGATCGTAATCGCCCGGCGCGTACATACCGGGCATTTCGGCCGTCTCGCCGCCGATCAGCGCGCATCCGGCAGTCAGGCAGCCTTCCGCGATGCCCGCGATCACGCGCTCCGCAATGCCGGTTTCCAGCTTGCCAGTGGCGAAATAGTCGAGGAAAAACAGTGGTTCCGCGCCCTGGACGATCAGATCGTTGACGCACATTGCGACCAGGTCGATCCCGACGCTATCGTGCCGGTCGTGATCGATCGCCAGCTTCAGCTTGGTGCCCACGCCGTCGTTCGCCGCCACCAGCAGGGGATCGCCATAGCCCGCCGCCTTCGGATCGAAAAAGCCGCCGAACCCGCCCAGTTCGGACGTGGCGCCGGGCCGCGCAGTCGCCTTCACCAGCGGCCCGATCGCCTTGACCAGCGCATTCCCCGCGTCGATCGAGACACCGGCTTTGGCGTAGGTGTAGCGTTCCGGAGGAGCGTTATTCACGGGCTTATCGTCAGGCATGACCCCGCTTTACGCATTCGCGCTTGGATTTCCACGTGTCATTGGGCAAAAGGCACCAAGTTTTCCCCGATGAGTCATTCTCCCTCCCTTCCAGCCGCCGTGCGCGACGGCATCTTTCGCCCGACCCTGCGGAACGGGTTGATGGCGCTTGCAGTGCTGGTGCTGGCGATCCTCGCTGGCCGGGCGCTGCTCGCACAGGTGGAGGGCGAGCGCGGCATTTCCGCCATCGCCAGCAGCAGCGACATCGAAGTCGGCGGGATCCAGGTGGATGTGCGAGGCGACAACGCCCAAGACGCGCAGAGGAAGGGCTGGTCTGAGGCGCAGCGGCTTGCCTGGAAGAAGCTCGGCGGACCGCAAGTGTCTGATGCGGAGCTCGATTCGATGGTAACCGCGGTGGTAATCCAGCAGGAACGCATCGGTCCCCGCCGCTACATCGCCACGCTCGGGGTAATTTTCGACCGCGGACGGGCAGGGCAGATGCTCGGTTCTGGCGCGCAACGCGAGCGTTCAGCGCCGATGCTGCTGGTGCCGGTAACCTTCGAAGGCGGCACCGCGCGGGTCTACGAAATGGTCAATCCATGGCAGCGGGCTTGGGCGGAATACCAGGCGGGCGGCAGCCGGATCGATTATGTCCGTCCCTCTGGTGCGAACGGCGATTCGCTGCTGATCACCTATGGTCAGACCAGCCGCCGCAGCCGCATCTGGTGGCGCAATGTGCTCGACCAGTTTGGCGCGTCGGATGTGTTGATTCCGATCGTCCATCTGGAACGCCAATGGCCCGGCGGACCGGTCGAAGGCCGATTCACGGCGCGCTACGGTCCGGACAATACCTATCTCGGCAGCTTTACCCTCAGGGCCCAAAACGATGCGGATATACCCCGTATGCTGGGGCAGGCGGTGGAGCGGATGGACAATGTGTTCGAGCGAGCGCTGGCCGAGGGAAAATTGCGGCCTGACCCGACGCTCAATCTGGGCTCGCCAACGCTCGATCCGGCATTGCAGCGGCTGCTCGAAATCGGCCGCGCGGCGGAGGCCAGCGAACGCGCCCGAAGTGACGCCGCCTCAGGTGACGCGGCGGGCGAAGCGGTCCCTGCTCCCGAAGGGCCTGGCACCCCGGCTGCGGTGGTTTCGAGCTATGTGGTGCAGTTTGCCAGCCCCGATGGCAGTTCGGTCGATGCCACGCTGGCGGCGGTAAGGGCGGCACCGGGCGTGCGCGGCGCGGCGACCAGCAGCATCGCGATTGGCGGCACCAGCGTGATGCGGGTCAGCTACGGCGGCACGATCGAACAATTGGCGGCGGCGCTGCGCGGGCGCGGATTTACCGCGACGCAGGGCAACAACGCGCTCGCCATCAGCCGATAAGGCGCGGGTGATGGCGCGGGATATGTCGCAGATCGCCCTGCCGCTGGCGCACCGGCGGGCCGAAGATCCGCAGCGGATCGTTATCGGGAATGCCAACCGGACCGTGATCGAGGCTCTTCGTAGCCCCTCCGAGTGGCCGTTTCGCACCGCAATCCTCACCGGACCGCCCCGTTCGGGCAAGAGCCTGCTGGGCCGCTGGTTCTCCGCGCAGGGTTCGGCGAGCCGCGGCCGGGGCGAAGTCGTCGACGGGGCAAATCTGCTCGACGAAACGGACCTGTTCCACCGCTGGAACCGGGCGCAGGAAGATGGCCGGCCGCTGCTGCTGATCAGCGACGCGCAGCCGTGGGACATCGCCCTGCCGGACCTGCGATCGCGGCTCGGCGCAGCGCTCCACCTGGAAATTGCCGCGCCCGACGATGCGATGGTGGCCGGATTGATGGAAAGCCTGGCGGCGCAGCGGGCGCTTGTTTTGGGCGAAGGGGCGCTTACCTATCTAGCGCCGCGCGCGGTTCGCAGCTTCGCGGATATCGAGCGGCTGATAGCGACGATCGACCGTCTCAGCCTGGAACGCAAGGCACCCGCCACGCTGTCCATCTGGCGCGACGCACTGGAAGCCGTGCAGGGGGCCGAGCAACCAAGGTTGCTGTAACCTTGCATTGCCGCCGCTTTGGTGAAAGAATCGCTCCTGACAAAGCGGGGGCTTGAAACGATGCTGCGTGAAAGGACATTGTTCCAGTGTTTGACCGTTTGACCTCCTATCTCGATTCCATCCGGGCGCGCGATCCCGCGCCGCGTTCGCGCTGGGAAGTGCTGCTGTACCCGGGCGTCTGGGCGCTGGGGCTGCACCGAGTGGCGCATTGGCTGTTCGGGGCGCAGCTCTATTTTTTGGCCCGGCTGGTCAACCATTTCAGCCGCATGATCACCGCGATCGATATCCACCCCGGCGCGACAATCGGGCGCAATTTCTTCATCGACCACGGCTTTACGGTCATCGGCGAGACCGCCGAGATCGGCGACAATGTAACGATCTACCAATGCGTGACGCTGGGCGGGACCAATCCGACCAACGGCCGCGGCGGCAAGCGGCATCCCACTCTGGCAGACAATGTGATTATCGGCTCGGGCGCCCAGATCATCGGCCCGATCACCGTTGGCAAGCGCGCCCGCGTGGGCGCCAACGCGGTGGTGCTGGACGATGTGCCCGAAGGGGCGACAATGGTCGGCCTGAAAGCGCGCAGCACACTGGTTTCGGCAGAGGAATGGGTCCGGGAATTCATCCCCTACGGCACGCCTTGCGATGAACCTTGCGAGGAAATGGTCGGCACGGGCATTCGCCGGATTGAGGAATTGCAGCGCCAGATGGCCGAAATGCGCGCCGAACTGGAAGCGCTCAAATCGGGTGAGCACGCCCCGGCGCAGCGTAGCGGCACCGATAGCTGATGGCCGGAGGCTCGCCGGGCTCCGTCGTCCCGTTTCCCGGCGGTTCAATCCAAGGACGCGCGCCGCTGCAGGTGTGTTTCGAGCGCGCGGAACTCGGCCGGATCATGGACCTATATGGCCGGATGGTGGCAGCCGGCGAATGGCGCGACTACGCGATGGATTTCAACCGCGATGTGGCCGTATTTGACGCCTTCCGCCGGGCCGCCGAACGCCCGCAGATGCGGGTCGAGAAACGCCCGGCGCTGCGCGGCAAGCAGGGCATGTGGACGCTCTACGGCGAACACGGCCAGGTCCTGAAACGCGGGCACGACATCGGCGGCGTCCTCGCCCCAGTGGAACGGCGGCTGGTGAAGGCTGTCTAGGCCGTCAGCGGTACTCCCGCGGCGGGCAATCGGCTGCGCATCGTGGCAGGCAGCTGCTCGACCACGACACGCCGGATGGGGGTCCAGAACGCCGACAGGGTGAGCAGGGCGGAGCCGATCACCAGCGCAGTGAGCGCCACGTTTAATTCCACCGCGCCGAACCGGTCGAACAGCGATGCCAGCGTGACCAGCACATAGGCGAGGGCAGACACCAGCAGCGCGCGCCGATCGATCGCCAGCGCAACCAGACCCATCGCGACATACACCGCGAGCGCGCCTGCCGCTGCACCCACCCCGATGTCCTGCCCGTCGGTTACGCCGAGCCAGTGGAACAGCGGGTGAGCAATCATCGGCGCGGCCAGCAGGTGAAGCCAGAAGGCGACGTCGCTGCGGCGGGTCTGCCGCTCGCGGTCGCTCATGTCCCACCGCATGGCGAGCATGAAAATTGCCATACCGGACAGGAACACCAGCGGGAGGATCAGTGTGTCTCCGTTCAGGCTGGTGGCCGATGCCAATACAGAGACGACCAGCATGATTGCAAATATCGCCAGCGCGCCCGCACCGGCGGCAATCGTGATCGGAACGCCGAACCGCCGCCAATGCAGCCACGCGCCGCCTGCGGCGATCAGGCCGGAACCGGACGCGAAAGCGGCGATGAGATACCCGCTGCCGGAGCCGATGTTGTCAGGCCCGGCAATCGTCGCGGCGAGACCCAGGGAGGTGAACAACAGACCAGCTACGAAGGCGAGCAGCAGGATGATGCTGGGCAGTGCCATTCGGCGTTTGCGGGTGAAGAATTCCGCCAGCAGCCAGGCCGTCGCCGCAGCCAGGGCCGCTCCGAACATGATTTCCGCTGATTCCTGGCGCACGAATCGGGAATTTCCGCCGAAATCGTTCGGATCGACCGCGAAGGCGGCTGTGCCGATTGCCTGCCCGATCGCAGCGACCGCGAACAGCAGGATCACCACGCCGATCGACACGAAAATATCGTTGAAGCTGCTGACGAAGCGGAAGTGTTCCTCGTCGGTCACCGGCCGTTCGCGAATGCTGACGACATGGGCGCGGAGTTTGTCCGCGGCCTCGGGAGCCAGAACCCCCGCGCTTACTGCCGAATTGATCTCGTCCTGACTGTACATGCGGCGTATCTCCCCTTTATTTGTCGGGAGATACGCCAAGTGTGTTAGTTGGTCAATACAGTCTTTGACCGTACGCGCTTATCCCCGTGCGGAGGATGGCGCACCGTCGGCGCCAAGCACTTTCTGCATCGCTTTCAGGATCTCGGCGCTCTGTTCGCTGCCGGACTGCGGCGCTTTCAGATTGGTCATGCTGTTGATGTCGTCCCACCGCGCGGCGAAGCCTTCGACCGTGCGGTCTTCTTCCTTCAGCCAGACGGCGTCGTTCATCGTCACCCATGCGGAGTGGAAACCGCCCGCACCCACGCCGACGATGGCGTTGGTCGGCGAATCCTCGCTCACCAGATACAGCGCGGCGGGAACCACATTGGTCGGGCTGAACAATTCGAACGCCTGTTCGGGGAAGATGTCTTCCGTCATCCGGGTTCCGGCGACAGGGCTGAGCGAATTGCAGCGGATGTTGTATTTTGCGCCTTCAAGGTGAAGCGTCTTGGTCAGGCCCGCGAGGCCGAGCTTGGCCGCGCCGTAATTGGCCTGGCCGAAATTGCCGAACAGGCCGGTCGAGCTGGCGGTCATCAGGATGCGGCCGTAGGCCTGCTCGCGAAACAGGTCCCAGCACGCCTTGGTGGCATAGGCGGAGCCGAGCAGGTGGACGCGGACGACGAATTCGAAATCCTCCGGGCTCATCTTGGCGAAGCTCTTGTCGCGCAGGACGCCGGCGTTGTTGATCAGGATATGGACGCCGCCCCATTTCTGTTTCGCGTCGGCAACCATCTTTTCCATCTGGTCGTATTCGGTGACGGACGCGCCGTTGGCCATCGCCTCGCCGCCCATTGCCTCGATTTCTGCGACGACCTGCGCGGCCGCGTCGGAAGTGCCGGTGCCGTCACGCGATCCGCCGAGGTCGTTGACTACAACTTTCGCGCCGCGGCGGGCCAGTTCCAGTGCATATTCCTTGCCGAGGCCGCCGCCGGCACCGGTTACGATTGCGACGCGATCCTTGAAAGAAATCGACATGGTGTTCTCCATCTTTAATTACGGGCCGGTTTCCATAGTGGGAGGCCTCGGACCCGGGCGGAATGGCACGGCTTTCAGCCACTTTCAACCGTTCTGCACCGATATCACAATGCCGTAACGGCAATGCGGCAGGCAATTGTCACGGAACTGTCTTTTGACAGACATAAACGCGTCAACGAATCGTAACCCAACCGAAACGAGATCCGATCCGATGGCAATCCACCGCACCCTTTCGACCCTGGCATTGGCGACCGCGCTGGGCTGGACCATACCAGCCCATGCGCAAAGCGAACAGAGCCAAACTGGCGATCTGCAGGCCGAGATTGCCGCGATGCGCGAACAGATGGCCGCGATGGCGCAGCAGATCGAAGCGCTGGAAGCCCGCCTCGAGGCTTCACAGTCGATAGCCGCCGCCGCCGCTCCTCGGAATGCCGCACCAGTGGCCCAAGCGCCCGCGGCCGCCGGGACGCAGGTCGCCCGGCTCGAGACACAAGGCGGCTGGAGCTTTCAGCCATTCGGCCGGCTGATGTTCGACGCAGGATCGGTCAACGCACCCGCCTCCATCGCCGATCCGGGGCTTGGTTTCGGCAACGAGGTGCGGCGCGCCCGGTTCGGCGTGCAGGGCGATATTCCCGGCGGCTTCAATTACAAGATGGAGCTGGAGTTTACCGGCGGCGAAGTCGAAATCACTGACGCGATTTTGGGTTATGACGCGGGCGACACCACGCTGACGGTCGGCCAGCACAACAATTTCCAGGGGCTAGAGGAACTGACCAGCAGCCGCTTCACCAGCTTCATGGAACGCGCGGCCTTTACCGACGCATTCGATTTCCAGCGCCGGGTCGGCTTGTCGGCGTCCTACGGAAAGGGCAATCTGCTGTTCCAGGGCGGGGTGTTCACCGACAATATCGACAATCTGGATGCCAGTAACAACAGTTGGGGGGCCGACGCGCGCGCAGTGGTGGCACCGAAACTGGGTGATCTCCAGCTCCACGCCGGTGCCTCGGTGCACTACCGCGATCTCAACGATGCACAAGCCGACGTCCGCTACCGCCAGCGGCCGCAAGTCCATTTCACCGACACCCGCTTCGTCAACACCGGCAATATCGGGGCTGACAGCGAACTCGGTTACGGGCTGGAACTGGCGGCGATCAAGGGCCCGCTTCACGTGACGGGCGAGACTTTCTGGCAGCAGGTGGACCGCCCCGGTGCCTTGGCCGATCCGACCTTCTTCGGCGGCTATGCGGAGGTGGGCTATTTCCTGACCCCTGGTGACAGCCGCGGATACAAGGGCAACAAATTCGACCGGGTGAAACCGAAGAATCCGGTGGGCAAGGGCGGGTTCGGTGCGGTGCAGGTCAACGCGCGCTACGATCATCTCGACCTCAGCGACGCGGCGATCATCGGCGGGACGCAGGATTCCTACGGGCTTTCGGTGATCTGGACCCCGACCGACTACACCCGCTTCATGCTGAATTACTGGCGCAACCAGTACCGCGATGCCGCGATCGCGGCCGGGACATCGACGGATTACAGCGTGGACAGCTTCGGTGTCCGTGCGCAGGTCGATTTCTGAGCGGCTGTTATAGCGTCTGAAGGGCGGGGATCAGTTCGCTGAAATCGGCGATGACGGCGTCCGCGCCCAATTCGTGCGGCGGCACGTCGCAATAGCCATAGCCGGCTGCAATGACCGGCACATTGGCGGCGCGGGCGGAGGCCATGTCGTAACTGCTGTCGCCCACGAAGGCGCAGCGCCCGCCGCCGCAGCGCGCGATCGCTTCCAGTATCGGATCGGGCTGCGGCTTTGCGCGTCCCTTGCCTAGCGTGTCCCCGCCGATGATGGTGACGAAGCGGTCGGCGAGGCCCAATTGGGTCAGGATCGCAGCGGCAAAGCTTTCGAACTTGTTGGTCACCACGGCCAGCTTGATGTCCTGCGAGGCGAGTGCATCAAGCGCCTCCTCCGCGCCCGGATAAGGGCGGGTGTGGACCGTGTTGTTATCTGCGTAATGGCCGAGCAGTGCCTTGTAGAGCGGCCGGAAATCCTCGTCCGTGATGCCGCCCTGATCGTCGATCGCCCGGCGCAGCATCAGCTTGGCCCCGCCGCCGATCAGGCCTTCGACCTCCGCCACCGGCACCGCCGCAAATCCGCCCATTTGCAGCGCATGGTTCACCGCCGCGCCGAGATCGCGGTGGGTGTCGAGCAGCGTACCGTCGAGATCAAAGCCGACAATGTCGAACGGTATGATGGGGGTAATGTCATTCATGCCCCGCCGAGTGACGGATGCATCTTCAAACTGCAAGCGTTTGGTGGCAAGGCCTTGGGCCATGACCAAACTCACCACGATCATACTGGCCGCGGGCAAGGGCACCCGCATGAAATCGGACCTTCACAAGGTGCTGCACCCGATTGCCGGGCGTCCGATGCTCGACCATCTCATGGCTTCCGCGGAGCAGTTGAACCCGGCGCAAACCGTAGTGGTAGTCGGTGCAGGGCGGGACCAGATCGAACGCGCGCTGGGCGGGAGGGCGGAAACCTGCCTGCAGGAACCACAGCTGGGCACCGGCCACGCGGTGCAGCAGGCGCAGAGCGCGCTGCCCGATCTCGAGGGCGATGTGCTCGTCCTTTTCGCCGATGTTCCCCTGGTGCGCCCCGCCACCTTGCGCAAGATGCTCGACCGGTTGCACGCGGACGATGCGCCCGCGGTGGTTGTGCTGGGTTTCGAACCGGACGATACGCTGCAATACGGCCGGGTGATCGCCGACGACGCCGGCCGGATCGTCAAGATGGTCGAACACAAGGATGCGAGCGAGGAAGAACGCGCCTGTCGCCTGTGCAATTCCGGGCTGATGGCGGCGCGCGCGGCGGATCTGTTCGACCTGCTGGCCCGCGTGGGCAACGACAACGCGCAAGGCGAATATTATCTCGTCGATGCCGCCAATGTCGCAATTGCGGACGGCCGGCTTAGCGCGGTGGTAAGGACCGAGGATCCGGGCGAAATCACCGGGATCAACAGCCGCGCCGATCTGGCGGAGGCCGAACGCTACTGGCAGCAAGTGCGCCGCGCGGAAGCGATGGCCGACGGGGCTTCACTGACAGCGCCGGAGACCGTTTTCTTCAGCTGGGACACACGGCTTGGCCGCGACGTGGCGGTGGAACCGAATGTCGTCTTCGGGCCGGGTGTGACGGTGGCGGACCATGCCACCATCCGCGCCTTCAGCCATCTGGAGGGTGCCAGCGTGGGCGAACGGGCCGTGGTCGGCCCCTATGCCCGCCTGCGGCCCGGCACGGTGCTGGAAGAAGGCGCGAAGGTGGGCAATTTCGTCGAAATCAAGAACGCGACTTTGGGCAAGGGTGCCAAGGCGAGCCACCTGACCTATATCGGGGATGCGACGATCGGGGCAGAGGCGAACATCGGCGCGGGAACGATCACCTGCAATTACGATGGCTATTTCAAGCACCGGACGGTGATCGGTGCGCGCGCCTTCATCGGTTCCAACAGCGCGCTGATCGCGCCGGTAAAGATCGGCGCGGATGCGATTGTCGCGGCGGGCAGCGCCGTCAGCCGCGACGTTGCCGACGGCGAATTGCGGATGGTGCGCGCGGAACAATTGATCAAGCCGGGCTGGGCCGACCGTTTCCACGACACGATGAAAAAGAAGAAGGCCGGAGACAATTCTACTAAGAACGGGCCGGACGAGAGCGGGAATTAAGGATCAGGCGGAGAACTAGTCCCCGTCGACATGCTCCGCCAGCACGGTCAACCCGCTGTCGCCAACCTCCGCAAAGCCGCCGCGCACTTCGATCAGTTCGGGCGTGCTGCCTTCGGTTTTGTAAACCTGCACCGCACCGTCGCGGATGGTGGACATGAAGGGCGCATGGCCCTCCAGCACGCCAAACTCGCCTTCCGTGCCGGGGACGACCACCATGTGGACATCTTCCGAGCGGACCAGCCGGGCAGGGGTGACGAGTTCGAAGTGTAGCGGCATTGTTCTTTCCTCAAAACCCCCTCCTCTTCAGAGGAGGGGCAGCGAGACTTGGCAGCTTGCTGGCTAGTCGCAGCCGGGTGGTGCATTGACGCTCGCTACGCTTGCCACCACCCCCAACCCCCTCCTCTGAAGAGGAAGGGGCTAGATCAGATTCAAGCGTCCTCGGCCATTTTCTTGGCCTTGGCGACCGCTTCGTCGATCCCGCCGACCATGTAGAAGGCGCTTTCGGGAAGGTGATCGTATTCGCCTTCGACCACGGCCTTGAACGATGCCACGGTGTCTTCCAGCGCCACGAACTTGCCGGGGATGTTGGTGAAGACTTCGGCCACGTGGAACGGCTGGCTGAGGAACTTCTGGATCTTGCGCGCGCGCTGAACGGTCAGCTTGTCCTCTTCCGAAAGTTCGTCCATCCCGAGAATGGCGATGATGTCCTGCAGGCTCTTGTACTTCTGCAGCGTTTCCTGGACGCGGCGCGCCGTCTGGTAATGCTCGTCACCCACGACGCGCGGTTCGAGAACGCGGCTGGTGGAATCGAGCGGGTCCACCGCAGGATAGATGCCGAGTTCGGAAATCGCGCGGTTCAGCGTGGTCGTCGCGTCCAAATGGGCGAAGGATGCAGCCGGGGCTGGGTCGGTAAGGTCATCTGCGGGAACGTAGATGGCCTGCACCGAGGTGATCGACCCCTTGTTGGTGGAGGTAATGCGTTCCTGGAGGTTGCCCATGTCGGTCGACAGAGTCGGCTGATAGCCCACGGCCGAAGGAATACGGCCGAGCAGGGCGGACACTTCGGAACCGGCCTGGGTGAAGCGGAAGATGTTGTCGACGAAGAACAGCACGTCCTGGCCTTCTTCATCGCGGAAATATTCTGCCATGGTCAGGCCGGACAGGGCGACGCGGGCACGTGCGCCCGGCGGCTCGTTCATCTGGCCGAACACCAGCGCCACCTTGGAACCTTCGGAGGTCGCGTTGCCGTCCGCATCTTTGGCGATAACGCCGGCGTCGAGGAATTCGTGGTAAAGGTCGTTACCTTCGCGGGTGCGTTCACCCACGCCGGCGAACACGGACACGCCGCCGTGACCCTTGGCGATGTTGTTGATCAGTTCCTGGATCAGCACGGTCTTGCCCACGCCCGCGCCGCCGAACAGGCCGATCTTGCCGCCCTTGGCATAGGGTGCGAGCAAGTCGATGACCTTGATCCCGGTGACCAGAATGGCCGCTTCGGTCGACTGGTCGACGAACAGCGGAGCTTCGGCATGGATCGGGTTGCGCTTTTCCGCGCCGACAGGGCCGCGTTCGTCGATCGGTTCGCCGATCACGTTCATGATCCGGCCGAGTGTCTTGGGGCCGACGGGCACGGAAATCTGCTGTCCGGTGCTGGTGACGCTCTGGCCGCGGGTGAGGCCTTCGGTGGCGTCCATCGCGATGCAGCGGACGGTGTTTTCACCCAGATGCTGCGCCACTTCCAGCACCAGCCGGTTGCCGTTGTTGTCGGTTTCCAGCGCGGTCAGGATCGACGGCAGTTCGCCGGGGAACGCCACGTCGACGACGGCGCCGATGATCTGGCTGATGGTGCCAGCGGTTACCTGGTTGAGTACGGGGGCGGTGGCCATGATATTCGTCCTTGCCTTCTTCTCTATCTCGTCATCCCGGCGGAAGCCGGGATCGCTCTGTTCCGGGTCGTCCCTGGCTGGACCAGATCCCAGCTTGCGCTGGGATGACGACAGTAATCAAGGCGCCTGCGCGCCAGCTTTGCTGTTGCTACAGCGCTTCCGCTCCAGCGATAATTTCAATAAGTTCGGTGGTGATCGCGGCCTGGCGGCTGCGGTTGTACTGGATGGTCAGCTTGTCGATCAGCTCGCCCGCGTTGCGCGTGGCGTTGTCCATTGCGGTCATCGAGGCGCCCTGTTCGGACGCGTTGTTTTCGAGCAGTGCGCCGAATATCTGGGTCTTCAGGTAACGCGGAAGCAGCGCCTCGAGGATTTCTTCCTCGCCCGGTTCGTATTCCACTACTGCGCCGGTTTCCACTGGAGCAATTTCGGGCGCGGGTACGGGGATGATCTGCTGCTCGGTCGGTTCCTGCGTGAGCGCGGATTTGAAATGGCTGAAGAACAGATGCGCGACATCGAATTTGCCGGCTTCGTACATTTCGACCAGTTCTTCCGCGACGCGTTCTGCTTCGCCGTAACCCGGCTCGCGGACATGGGTGGTGTCGAACTGGGTGCCCACATTGTTCGGGAACGCGCGCTTGATCGGGGCGCGGCCCTTCTTGCCGATCAGATAGAATTCGACCGTCTTGCCCTCGGCTTCCAAGGCGCGCGCCTTGACCAGAGCGGCGCGGACGATGTTCGCGTTGAACGCACCGGCCAGGCCCTTGTCGGAATTGGCAACCACCAGCAGGTGGCGCTTGTCCATGCCCGTACCGCTGAGCAGTTTCGGAGCATCATCGCCGCCGACCTTGGACGCAAGCGCCGCCATGACACTGGCGAGCCGGCTGGCATAGGGACGCGCGGCTTCGGCAGCGGCTTGCGCCTTGCGCAGCTTGGCCGCGGCGACCATTTGCTTGGCCTTGGTGATCTTCTGGGTCGATTTTACCGACCCGATCCGATCCTTGAGTTCTTTGAGCGAGGCCATTTCGGCTCCCTAGTTCTCTGCAGGCTTAAGCGAAAATCTTGGCGAATGCGTCGAGCGCGGAAACGGTGCGCTTCTTCACATCGTCATCGAAATTCTTGGACGTGCGGATCGTCTCGAGGATGTCGGAATGTTCGCTGCGCATGTGGCTGAGCATCGCGGCTTCGTATTCCACCACGCGGGCTGCCGGGATGGCATCGAGATAGCCATTGGTGCCTGCGAAGATCGACACCGTCTGTTCTTCGAACGGCAGCGGCGAGAACTGGGGCTGCTTGAGCAGTTCCACCAGCCGCGCACCGCGGTTGAGCAGCTTCTGGGTCGAAGCGTCGAGATCCGAACCGAACTGGGCGAAGGCCGCCATTTCGCGGTACTGCGCCAGTTCCAGCTTGATCGAGCCGGACACTTTCTTCATAGCCTTGGTCTGGGCGGCACCGCCCACACGGCTCACGGACAGACCGACGTTGATCGCCGGGCGGATGCCCTGGTAGAACAATTCGGTTTCGAGGAAGATCTGGCCGTCGGTGATCGAAATCACGTTGGTCGGAATATAGGCGGACACGTCTCCGGCCTGCGTTTCGATGATCGGCAGCGCGGTCAGCGAGCCGCCGCCATGTTCGTCGTTCATCTTCGCCGCGCGTTCGAGCAGGCGCGAGTGGAGATAGAACACGTCGCCCGGGAAAGCCTCGCGCCCCGGCGGACGGCGCAGCAGCAGGGACATCTGGCGGTAGGCGACGGCCTGCTTGGAGAGATCGTCGTAGGCCACCACGGCATGCATGCCGTTGTCGCGGAAATATTCGCCCATCGCGCAGCCGGTGTAGGGTGCGAGATATTGTAGCGGAGCAGGCTCGGAAGCGGTCGCGGCGACGACGATGGAATATTCCATCGCGCCGTTTTCTTCCAGGCTCTTCACGATCTGGGCAACGGTTGAACGCTTCTGGCCGATGGCGACATAGATGCAGTAGAGTTTCTGCTTCTCGTCGTCGCCCTGGTGCGCGTTCTTCTGGTTGATGAAAGTGTCGATTGCTACGGCGGACTTGCCGGTCTGGCGGTCACCGATGATCAATTCGCGCTGGCCGCGGCCGACGGGAACTAGTGCGTCGATCGCCTTGAGGCCGGTCTGGACGGGTTCGTAAACCGACTGGCGCGGGATGATGCCCGGTGCCTTTACTTCGACGCGGCTGCGCTGCGTGGTTTTCAGCGGGCCCTTGCCGTCGATGGGGTTGCCGAGCGCATCGACCACGCGGCCGAGCAATTCCTTGCCCACGGGGACGTCCACGATGGTGCCGGTCCGCTTGACGACATCGCCTTCCTTGATTTCCGAATCCGAGCCGAAAATCACGACGCCGACATTGTCCGCTTCGAGGTTGAGGGCCATGCCCTGCACGCCATTGGAAAATTCGACCATTTCGCCGGCCTGGACATTGTCGAGGCCGTGGATACGGGCGATCCCGTCACCCACCGAAAGGACCGAACCGACTTCGGTTACTTCGGCTTCGGTTCCAAAATTGGCGATCTGGTCCTTGATGACCTTCGAAATTTCTGCGGCACGGATTTCCATGGGTTAGCCTTTCTGATCGGCGATTACGCCGTCAGCCTTCATCATCTTGGTAGCGAGGGAGTTGAGCCGGGTTTTGATCGATCCGTCGATCCGCTGGGACCCGATGGTGACCACCAGGCCGCCAAGCAGGTCGGGATCGACGCTCGT
This sequence comes from Allopontixanthobacter sp., assembly GCF_034376665.1. Lineage (NCBI taxonomy): Bacteria > Pseudomonadati > Pseudomonadota > Alphaproteobacteria > Sphingomonadales > Erythrobacteraceae > Allopontixanthobacter > Allopontixanthobacter sp. Next base: position 30,892 of record NZ_JAXMJI010000021.1, read on the forward strand.
CTGCAATTTCACAGTGCGGCCTTCGCGGGCCGTCAATTTATCCTTCAGCGAAGCGAGCTGCGTGTCGCTGAGTGCGTGGGCGCTGGTTACGTCCGCGGTCACTTCACCGCGCTGGGCAGCGGCGATGGTGTTGAAGGCGCGAATCATCGCGGGCAGCTGCGACAGGCGGCGGTTCTGCGCCAGCACGCCGAGAAAATTGCCGGTGAGCGGCGACAGGCCGAGCAAGCGGGCTACGCCGCCGATAGCGCCCTGCGCCGCGTCGCGCGATACTTCGGGGTTGGTGGTCAGCGCCCGCAGGTCTGCCGATTCGGCGAGCGCGGCGCGCAGTTTTTCGAGGTCGGTTTCCACCGCAGTGACCGTCCCGGCTTCGGAAGCCAATTCGAACAGGGCCGAAGCGTAACGCCCTGCGAGGCTAGCTTGAATACCGGCGGAAATTTCCACGCGTTGGGGTCCTCTTGGGTCGGCAAGATACGGTGTTGTCGTGTAGCCTAGGATGGGACGCGCAAAACACTGCCCCGGTTCGGCTGGCGCGCCCCTATCATCGGGGATGCTGCGATGCAACCCGTCGCGGAGCGAAGCGTTTCCGATTTCCCCGCGATCGCCTACGCTAACCGGATATGGCGACTTAGGGCTGGGCTTTTTCCGCGCAGCTATAGACCAGCCGTTCGTTCGGTTGGGCGGGCAGGGCGGAGGTTACTGCGCCTTGCAGATCGCCCAGCCGCGACGCTGCACCGTCGCTGCCGCATTGGGGCGCGGAATAGGCGCTGCGGGCGGCGCGCGCTTCGTCCATCGCGGCCCGGCCGAGTAGGTAGCGGTCGGTGCGGAAAGTCTTGCTGGCCGGATCGTAGCGGTTGACCGACACGGCGGCCTCATCGTTGGGCACGAACACACGGGACCAGACGCCGCCGGCAAAGCCGTACTGGGTCCGTTCGTTGACGCAGCCATTGTCTGCCCAGGCGAATTCGACCTCTTCCTCCGGTGCGCCGACGATGCGGCTGCGGTCTTCCTGCAGCACACAGGTAAGTGCGCCCGCGCCGCGCGCCTGTGCCGACATGTCGATTGCGCCGGGATCATCGTCTTCGGAGGCGCTTCCATCCTCGCCGCTGCCTGTTCCGGCCTGCATCGCCCCGGCAACCCGCCGGTCGATCTCGTCGAGGCCGGGGCGGGTGAACCACACCGCCAGCGCGCCGACGAATGCCACCGCGGCGATCCCGCCGGCAATGGCAAATTTGCGTTCCTGCCCCGCGGTGCCGCGCGCCTGATAGGCGATCACGCCGCCGCCAACCGCGATCAGCAGCAGGACAGCGGCGATTGCCATCTGGTTTTCACGCGCTTCGGCAACCGACAGTTCGGCCTCCAGCCGGGCGCGATCCCTCTTGGCGCGGTCCGCCTCCGCGCGCTGCGCCAGATCCTGCCGGGCGATCAATTGTTCGCGTTCGATCCGTTCGCGCTCGCCCTCGTCGATTTCCGACAGGCTGCGGCAGGGCAGGGCGTTGGTCTGTGCGGTTACCCCGTTGGCGCGCAGGAAGGGCAGCAATTCGCGGGTGGAGACGGCGAAGTAGAATTCCGCATCGCCGCCCTGCGAATCCGCGCCGAAACTGTTGACGCCCAGCACCCGGCCGCAACTGTCGAGCAGCGGCCCACCGGAATTGCCGCGGGCAATCGGCGCGGTGTGCAGGATCGTGTCGAACTGCCGCGATGGCCGTACGCCCGACAGGAAGCCCCGGCTTTTCACCGGCGGCTGCGATTCGAAAATATCGCTCATGTCCAGGCCCTGCGCCTGGTCGACATTCATCGGATAGCCGACCGCGGAAACCTCTGCTCCGTCCTGATCATCGGCACCGGTGACAGTGAGCGGCGGCAGGCGCAGATTGCTGCCGACGATCTCGATCAGCGCCAGATCGTTGCGCGGACTGACAGCGATGACTTTTGCATAGGCGCCTTCGTCCCCGTCGGGCGGGACGATCCCGATGCGCAAGGTGTTGTCCTCTATCGCCTCCATCACGACGTGCGAATTGGTGACGATGCGCGTCGGGGTGACGGCAAAGCCGCTGCCGTGGCTCACCGGAAAAATCCGCTGGCCGTCGGTGCCCATGATCACCACCCGCACCACGCCCCGCGCGGCGGCGGACACATCCGCCGGATCGGCCGCCGCGCCCGTGGGCAGCAGCAATGCGAAAATTGCCAGCAGGGCAAGAATTTGGCGCTTCATGGCCGCGTCTTAGACCGCGCAGGGTTTTGACCGCAAGCTTCGGGAAGCGGCGGCGGGAAATTGGCTTTAGGTGACAGGGGCAGTCAGCAGGTGGCATAGAGGTTTTGCAATGGACGATCAGGCAATCAGAGACGATCAAGCATGGGAAGCGGTAATGCGCCGCGACCGGGCGTATGACGGGCGGTTCGTCACCGGAGTGCTCAGCACCGGCATCTATTGCCGCCCTTCCTGCGCCGCCCGGCACCCCGGCCGGGGCAATGTGCGTTTCTTCGCCTCCGGAGCCGAGGCGCGGGCGGCGGGCCTGCGCGCGTGCAAGCGGTGCCTGCCGGACGATGTCGGGCGCGACGAAGCGGCGGTGCTGGCGGCGATCGACGAGATCAAATCTTCGGGCGGCCAGCCGTTGCTGGGCGAGTTGGCGCAGCAGGTCGGCTATTCTCCTTCCCATTTCCAGCGGGTGTTCAAACGCGCCACCGGCCTGTCGCCCGCAGCCTATGCCCGGGCCTTACGCGAGGAGCGCGCCCGCGATGCGCTGAGCGACGGGGACAGCGTGACCGGCGCAATCTACGACGCGGGGTTCGAAACCGCCTCACGCTTCTACGATTCGATGCAGGGGAGGTTGGGGATGAGCGCATCGGCATGGCGCGGCGGCGGGGCGGGGGTGACGATCCGCTGGGCGGTAGTGCAGACCACGCTCGGACCGATGCTGGTGGCCGCGACCGACAAGGGCGTGTGCCGCCTGTCCTTCGCCGAGGGCGAAGCGGAACTGACCGCGCGGTTCCCCCATGCGGAACTGGTCGAAGGCGGCGCAGATTTCGCGGACCTGCTGCAACGGGTAATCGGCGCGGTCGAACAGCCCGGCACCGGGGGCGACATTCCGCTCGATGTCAAAGGCACCGCGTTCCAGGAAGCGGTGTGGGCAGAGCTGCGCAAGATCCCTCCGGGCGAAACCCGCTCCTACGCGGAAATCGCGGCGGCGGCGGGCAACCCCAAAGCCGTCCGCGCAGCGGGCAGCGCCAACGGCGCAAACTGCGTTGCGGTGTTGATCCCTTGCCACCGGGTGGTTCGGTCCGACGGCTCGCTGGGGGGCTATGCCTATGGGACCGAGATCAAGCGGCAGCTGCTGGAGCGGGAGAACAAGAGGAGTGGTGGGTAACCACCCCTAAACGGTCATTCGGCTTCGACCTCGAAGCGGCTCAAATGGCGCGTGTCAGCGGCAACGCTTCCACACCGGCGACCGCGGCAGATTGGTGGGCGATCGTAACGAAAGTTCCTGGGTTTAGGTTGGTCACTGAACTTCTGGCCTGGAGCTGTCGCGAAAGCGCTTCGACAATGCTGGTTCCAAGCCCGGCCTTCGGCGCGGCCTTTCCGGTAGGCATGCCCACGCCATCGTCCTGAACCTTAAGCGTCCAGCCGTCGGCATTCTGATTGAATGTAACGATTATTGAACCGCAAAAATCTTCCGGAAACGCATGCTTAAGGGAGTTGATTACAAGTTCGGTTACGATCAAGCCAAAGCTGATGGATTTGTCTGAAGAGACAACCGTATCGTCACAGTCAACGGAGATCGAGAGTTCTTCGGGGAACGCGATCATTGAGGCGCCGAGGCTATGGCAAAGCTGGCTTAAATAAGGCCGTAGCTCAACCTTGTCTGCGCCCGTAGATGAAAGGTGCTTTTGGATTGTCGCTACAGAGAGCACGCGATTTTGAGCTGTTTGCAGGTAATCTCGGGTTTCTTCATTTGCGACCCGTCGTGCGGATTGCATAAGGACTGATGCAATTATCTGAAGGCTATTAGCTACACGATGCTGAAGTTCCTGCATCAGCAACACGTTTTTGGCGATCAGACCATCTTTGAGCTTCTCAGCAAGGCGAATATCTGTGGTATCGACAACAGACAATAGCACTCGCACGTTGTCTCTATCCTCATAGCTGAGGACATGTGCAGATAATTCCAGGCACCGTGATCCGCTTTTATCCGCAGGCACGAGATCCATTTCGTATTGTAAAATCTCAGCGCCGCCCAAAACTGTGGCTGTGAGCAACGATCTCAGTCTTGGCAAATCCCATTCGCCTCGACCCATGGAAAAAATTGAAGTACCGGTAACCAGTTGCTGCTCCAGCTTGAATGCACGGCAAAACGAAGCGCTGGCCGCCAATACGACCAAGTCAATGTCGAGAAGCAACAGCGGCGTATCGGACGACATAACCATTGACTGAGCTAGGCTCACGACTGGGTCGATTGGAGGGGGTTTAGCAGCCACCATAGCCAATACTTTCGCAGAAAGACCGGCAAATCGGAAAATACGACTCGCTTGCGGTAAATTCGATCAAAAGTGAATTAAATCAGACTATCTGCGTAGATCAGGTGCACACGGGCGATTGTTCGTTGTCATTTAATACCACACCCATAGCAAAATATGGTACTTATTCGCTAAGCGCAACGCGCACCTTTATCAGGTGAAGTCCTATGTCCGCTCGCCACCACTTATCAGTCACACCGAAATACCGCCCACAATCCTCCTTCGCCTCAACCAGCGCCCCCGCGCTAGGCAGATAGTCTGCGCGCTTGGTTTGCTCCATCCCGTCCTGGTTGGAATAGACCCGCGAGACGCGATTGATCTGTTCCAGCAGCGGGCGGTTGCGGATCATGAAGTGCCAGTAGAGCGGGCCGAACGGACAGGTGCCATCGTCGCGGTGCCGGGCATCCGGCAAAATCAGTCGAGCTTCGGCGGCATTCCGGGTTCGGCCTTGGCCATCGCCGCCTGATAGGCCGGACGCGCGCCGATGCGTTTCAGATAGGCTTGCAGATTCGGCATACCCTCGATCGACATATTGTTGAACATGCGGCTGGTGGTCAGCTGGAAGCCCATCATGATGTCCGCGGTGGTAAGGCCAGACCCCCCGAAATAATCCGCCTCGCCCAGCCGCGCTTCGACCATTTCCCATGCCTTGCGGGTGCGCTCGGCCACGAAGGGCGGCATCTCCTGCGCGCCTGCCTGCTGCGCGGCAATCGCCATCATGCCGTTGGTCATGAAGGTCGCGTTGGCAAAGTGGAACCAGAATAGATGATCGGGATAATCCGGGCTATCGGGAGCGGGAACTAGCCGCCCGTTCGCGTATTTCGCCGTGAAATATTCCACGATCGCGCCGCTTTCCCCCAGCACCAGATCCCCGTCCTGGATCACCGGCGCGATGCCCATCGGGTGCAGCGCCTTGTCTTCATCGGGCTCAAGGCGGTTGTCCTCGCGCCGGTTATACAGCTTCAGATCGTAGTCGAGCCCCAGCTCCTCGCACAGCCAGACGATCCGTTCGGACTGGGAAATGCGAAGATGGTGGACGGTCAGCATGGGTAGGTTCCTCAAACGAATGAATAGGGGTCGATGTCGATCGCTACACGCACGCCTTGCGGGAAGTCGAGCGTTCCCAGCCAGTCGCGGATGATATTCTGCACCTGCGCAGAACGGCGGGCGTTGATCAGCAGGCGGTAGCGGTATCGCCCGCGCAGCAGCGACATCGGCGCGGGTGCGGGGCCGAGGATCATCACATCGGGCAGGCTGGGGCGGGTGCCGCCGATGGCGCGGGCGGCTTCCTTCGCCTCCGCCTCGTCCTCGCTCGATACGATAATCGCTGCCCAGCGGCCGAACGGCGGCGCGCCCGCATCCCGCCGCGCATCGGTCTCCGCCGCATAGAATGCATCGCGGTCCCCGGCGGCGAGCGCGGCGATCACCGGCGCTTCGGGATGGCGGGTCTGGATCAGCACTTCGCCCGGTTTCGTCCCGCGTCCCGCCCGGCCTGCGACCTGCGCCATTTGCTGATAGGTCCGCTCCGCCGCGCGCAGATCGCCGCCCTCCAGCCCGAGATCGGCATCGACCACGCCGACAAGCGTCAGCTCGGGGAAATGGAACCCCTTGGTGACGAGCTGGGTGCCTACGATCACATCAATCATGCGATCCTCCGCCTGCCTGACGAAGGCCGCCGCTTTTTCTGGCGAATTGAGCGTGTCGGACGTAACCAGCGCGACCCGCGCTTCCGGCATGATCTCCGCCACTTCGTCCGCGATCCGCTCAACGCCCGGGCCGCAGGCGACCAGGCAATCGGGTTCCCCGCATTCGGGACAATTGGGCGGCGGCGTGGTTTCGTGGCCGCAATGGTGGCAGGACAGCCGATTGGACAGCCGGTGTTCGACCAGCCACGCGCTGCAATTGGGGCATTGGAAACGGAACCCGCAATGGCGGCACAGCGTCAGCGGGGCATAGCCGCGGCGATTGAGGAACAGCAGCGACTGTTCGCCGCGTTCCAGCCGCTGTTTCAGCTGTTCGACGAGCCGCGGTGCCAGCCAGCGGCCGCGTTCCGGCTTCTCTTCCGTCAGGTTGATGATGCCGACATCGGGCATGGTCGCACCGCCGAACCGGCTGGGCAGTTCGAGCCGTTCGTAGATCCCGCTTTCCGCCATCTGCAGGCTTTCCAGCGCCGGAGTCGCGCTGGCCAGGATCACCGGCACCCCCTCGAAATGGCCGCGCATCACCGCTACGTCGCGCGCGTTGTAGCGGACGCCGTCATCCTGCTTGAAGCTGACCTCATGCGCCTCGTCCACCACCAGCAGGCCAAGCCGGGCGAAGGGCAGGAACAGCGCCGAGCGCGCGCCCACCACCACCTTCGCCTCGCCGCTGGAAATCGCCCGCCATGCGCGGCGGCGTTCGGTGGATTTGAGGCTGGAATGCCACACCACCGGCGGCGTGCCAAAACGGTCCTCGAACCGGCGCAGGAACGCCTCGGTCAGCGCGATTTCGGGCAGCAGTACGAGCACTTGCCGGCCCATTCGCAGTGCGGCGGCAAGCGGTTCGAAATAGGTTTCGGTCTTGCCCGAACCGGTCACCCCGTCGAGCAGGAAGGGGGCGAATTTTTCTGCCTGGACTGCCTCGATGAAGCGGTCCGCCACCCGCTGCTGGTCCGCGCTCAAATCCGGTTGTGCGAAATCGGGATCGGGTTTTATGTAGGGCCGGTCGATGTCGACTTCGACCGGTTCCAGCACGCCCTGGTTCACCAGCCCGCGCAGCACCCCCTCGCTGACGCTGGCGAGTTCGGCCAGCTCGCGGATCGTCGCCTGTTCGCCCTGCAGCGCGTCCAGCGCGACGGCGCGCTGCGGGGTCATCCGCTCCGGCTCGTTCCCGCTCAGCCGGTATTCCACCATGGTAGAGGGCCCGCGCAGCGCGCCGCCGGACGCCAGCACCATCCGCGCGACCGAAGCAATTCGGGCGCAGTAATAGTCGGCAGTCCATTCGATCAGCCGCCGCAGTTCGGCCCGCAGCGGGGGGACTGGCAACACTTCGATCAGGGCGCGCAATTTGTGGTCGGGAACGGAATCGGACGGCAACCGCTCTTCTTCCCACACGATCCCGATAATCTGGCGCGGCCCCAGGGGCGCAACCACGATCGAGCCGGGTTCGACTCTCATGCCGGCGGGCACCTTGTAATCCAGGGGCCCGAGCGCGGCGTTGAAATGGAGGAGTCGGGCGCGGTTCATAATGCTGGGGTCATATGGGCGCAGCATTGGTCGGGCGGCAAGGTGAGGATGTCTGAAATGAACGAATTAATCGGAACACGGCCCGCGCGGCGCGGATTTCTGGTCGGCCTGTCTGCCACCGCCGCGCTGCTGGCGCTGCCGGGCTGCGCGACGACCGGTGGTTACAGCTTTACCGAGGCGATCCGGCGCTTGTTGATGCTGTCGAGCGAGCGGGCCTTTGCCCGGCTGACCGCCGATGGCGGTTTCTGGGACCAGCAGGTCGCGCAGATCGGCTTTGCCAATTTGCTGGGGACGCGGGGCGACGTACTGTCCTCGATTCTGTCCTCGCCGCTGTTCAAATCGCGTCTCAATGATGCCTTTGCCGGCGTGGCGATCGAAGGCTCCTACCGCGCCGCGCCGGTGGTGGCGGATGCGGTACGGGTAATCGGAATCGAGAACGCCGTGGCGCTGGTGCGCGGCGGGCCGACCGCAGCGACATCCTTCCTGCAGGGCGAGATGGGCGGGCGGCTGGTCGAAGTGCTGGTGCCCGAAATCGGCGGTGCATTGCGGGCGGCGCAGGATCCGCTAGTCGGGCAGGTGCTGTCGGCGCTGACCGGCGTGAACACCGCGCAGGTGGCCAGCAATTTCTCCGCCCGGGTCAACGACGTGATCTGGAACGAGATTGCCCGCGAGGAAAGCGCGATTCGTGCCGATCCGCGATCAACGCGCGATCCGATGATCATCGGGGTGTTCGGGGCCGGGAACGCGTTCTAGGCAGCTTACGCAATGCACGCTAATGGGCAAAAAACTTAATCGGGATGGGGATCTCAATGAGACGGGTAAATATTGTTGCTGCATGCTGCGGTGCAATGGCGGCGGTCAGCCCGGCTGCAGGCAGCGCGGAACCGGCTAAAGTCCTGCCGAACCTCGAATGGCTCGATTTCAGAAGCCCGAAGCAATGCGAGTGGAGCGATGAGGCCAACCGGGTATTCTTCACGGGCGTACGATTCGACGAAAGAAAAGATTACATTCCCGTGCCCGCGACAACAAACATTCCTGGCATATCGAACCTGGTTACAAGCCGAATGATCGTAACGGCAGAATCCCCGAATATAATTACCTATTACGTCGATTTCGATGGACGCTGGAATGGACTTACCGTTTTGGGGCTGATGGGTATCCATGACAAAGATTCGTTAGCTGGCGATCGGACCGGCATTCGTTTTGCCGAGCCAGTTGGCACCGTGGCCCGCAAGCTGGCGCAGGCTGGTTTCCTGGTGAATGCGAATGGCGGCGACGATCCGCAGGAAACCATACACTTTGAGGATGAAGCCCTCTACGGAGTGTCGACCTTTCTCGGCAGCCGGAATGGCGAGACTGTATTTCTGTGTTATGAGATTCATTAACACCAACTATGGGAACCGTGAACTTTGGCACCTAGCCCTGTCCGCTCCAGCCCGCTAAGGCATCCGGGACATAACCTCCCGGAGCCGACCCATGAAATTCTTCGCCGACACTGCCGAGATTGACGACATCAAGGAACTGGTCGCGACCGGCTTGCTCGACGGGGTCACCACCAATCCCAGCTTGATTGCCAAATCGGGCCGCGATTTCATGGAAGTGACGAAGGAAATCTGCGGCCTCACCAGCGGCCCGGTCAGCGCGGAAGTGGTCGCGCTGGATCACGCAACGATGCTGAAGGAGGCCGAAGTCCTGCGCAAGATCGCGGACAATGTCTGCATCAAGGTGCCGCTGACCATCGACGGGCTGAAAACCTGCAAGGCGCTGACTGGCGAAGGTACGATGGTCAATGTCACGCTGTGCTTTTCCGCCAATCAGGCACTTTTGGCCGCCAAGGCAGGCGCGACTTTCGTCTCGCCGTTTGTCGGGCGGCATGATGACAACGGCGTCAACGGGATGGAACTGATCCGCGACATCCGCACGATTTACGACAATTACCTGTTCGACACCGAAATTCTGGTCGCCAGCGTGCGCCATGCGACCCATGTGCTGGAAAGCGCGCTGATCGGCGCCGATGTGATGACCGCCCCGCCCGCCGTCATCAAGGGGCTGGCCAACCATGTGCTGACCGACAAAGGGTTGGAGCAGTTCATGAAAGACTGGGCGAAGACCGGCCAGAAGATCCTTTAACGGG
>NZ_JAXMJI010000022.1:0-16473 GCF_034376665.1 Allopontixanthobacter sp.
TTTCGGTTCGTCCGGGTCGCAGTTGCCCCAGTCGTTGCCGATGCGCGGCACGCCGGTGGAGGTGCCGCAGCCCAGCATTACCAGCTTCACGCCGCTGCTTTCGTGAACAGGGCATGGAAATTGCGGGTTGTGGTTTCCGCCAGACCTTCAAGGCTTTCTCCGCGAAGAGCGGCGACAAATTCGGCGGTGTTCCTGACGAACGCCGGTTCGCACGGTTTGCCGCGATGGGGAACCGGGGCCAGAAATGGGCTGTCGGTTTCGACCAGCAGCCGGTCTGCAGGGATTTGTGCTGCGATTTCCTGCAGTTCCCTGGCGTTCTTGAATGTCACGATACCCGAAAGGGAGATCGTCAGCCCGAGATCGAGCACTTTGTGAGCAAAGCCAGCCGAAGCCGTGAAACAATGGATCAGAGCGGGGAATGCCCTCTGCTTCATCTCCTCGGTCAGGATGTTGGCGGTGTCGTCTTCCGCGTCGCGGGTGTGGATTATGATCGGCAGGCCGGTTTCACGCGCGATGCCGATGTGCATCCGGAACAGCGCCTTCTGGACCTCGCGGTCGGATTTGTCGTAATAATAGTCGAGGCCGGTCTCCCCGATTGCGATGACTTTGGGATGCACGGACGCGTTTCGCAGCGCGTCAGCGCCCAGGTCGGCATGGGCGTCAGCTTCGTGCGGGTGGATGCCGACACTGGCCCAGACATCGGGCTCGCGCTCCGCCGTGGCGATGACGTCATGCCACTCGCTTTGTTTGGTCGAGATGTTGAGGAAGCCCCCAACACCAACGGCGCGCGCGCGTTGCAGGACACCCTGCTGGTCCTCTACCACGCCCTTGTACTGCAGATGGCAATGGCTATCGATCAGCATTACGCTGGCTCGCTTTCAGGCAGATCCAGTCTGGGAAAGATGCCTTCGGGTTTGTCGAGCCGGTAGCCGCTGTTCACCAGATTTGCAAACCAGTTTGCGTTCTCGAGCGCAGCGAAATCACGGCCCTCACCGGCGATCCCCATCTGGTCGAGCAGCCGGTCCGCCGATGCCGGCACTACGCAGCGCACCGCGATGGCGAGTGACCGGACGCAGCGGAACAAGGTCATCAGCACAGCTTCCATCCGTGCCGGGTCTTCCTTGCGCAAAGTCCACGGTGCCTGCTCGTCGACATATTGGTTGCAGGCGAACACCGCGCGCATCCAAGCGTCCAGCCCGACCGAGAAATTGAGCTGCTCGAATTCGAGCGGCAGTTCGTTGGCGCAGGCGTGGTATACCAATTCCTCAAGGGCGTCATCGGTCGAATTGGTCGGCACGGCCTTCAACTCGCCGCCCATATTCTTGAATATCATCGACAGACTGCGCTGGGCCAGATTGCCGAAGCTGTTCGCCAGTTCGGCGTTGGCGCGGGTCACGATCGCTTCGGGCGAATAGCTGCCGTCCTGCCCGAAGGCGACTTCGCGCATCAGGAAATAGCGCAGCGTATCGACGCCAAATTTGTCCGCCAGCATCATGGGATCGGTCACATTGCCGAGTGATTTGGATTCCTTCTCGCCGCGGTTGAGCAGGAACCCGTGGCCGAATACCTGTTTCGGAAGCGGAAGACCGGCGCTCATTAGGAACGCGGGCCAATAGACGGCATGGAACCGGACAATGTCCTTGCCGATCAGATGCAGGTCTGCCGGCCAGAATTTCCGCATCATTTCCGTGTCATCGGGGTAGCCGAGACCAGTGAGATAATTGGTCAGCGCATCCACCCAGACATACATGACATGGCTACCGTCACTTCCATCGGCTTGCGGCACTTTCACGCCCCAGTCGAAGCTCGTGCGCGAAACGGAGAGATCCCGCAGTCCGCTCGACACGAAACCGATCATTTCGTTGCGGCGGCTGTCGGGTTGCAGGAATTCGGGGCTTTCCGCGTACAGTTCCAGCAGTTTGTCCTGGTACTTTGACAGCCGGAAGAACCAGCTCTCCTCTACCGTCCACTCCACCGGAGTGCCTTGAGGGGACAGTTTTTCGTCCCCTTCCCCGATCAATTCGCTCTCGTCGTAAAAGGCTTCGTCGCGAACCGAATACCAGCCTTCGTAGCGGTCCAGATAAAGATCGCCATTGGCCTCCATGGCGCTCCACAAGGCCTGGCTGGCGCGGTGGTGATCGTCATCGACAGTGCGGATGAACCGGTCATAGCTGATCCCAAGACCGTCGCACATATCCTTGAAATAACCCGACATCTCGTCCGCCAGGGCACGCGCGGACCGGCCCTGTTCCTCAGCCTTGCGGAGCATCTTAAGCCCATGTTCGTCCGTGCCGGTCTGGAACCGCACCTCGCGTCCACGCAGGCGCTGGAAACGGGCAATCACATCAGCCGCAATCGCTTCGTAGGCGTGGCCGATATGCGGGCGACCATTGGGATAGGAGATCGCAGTGGTAATGTAGAATGGGTCAGGCATCGGCCCGGTCCCTAGTGGGGGCGGTGGAGGCAAGCAAGGTGCCGATTTCCATTACCAGCAATCCGGCATCGAAATTATAGGTTGGCGCCTGCCCCGTCAGGGTGACCAATTCGCTGTGCGCCTGTGCCAGGACCGGAATTTCATCAGCTGTGCAATCCTGCGCCCGGGCACCAATGACTGCCCGGGCAAGGTCCAGCACCGCCTGGATCCGTGCACGGTCGGGGCGGGTCCCGATTGCTTCTGCCAATTGGCCGCGGAGGGTGAAATCCGGGTCGCCTTCGCGCGCGATCCGCCGCATGATAGTGTTGAGAGGGCCGAGGTTGCTGGTGATAAAATTGAGCACCGCGCCGGGTGAGCCACTTGCGGCCGCCACCGCCGCATCCACCGCATCATGATCGGCTTCCGGAACCTCATGGCTCAGGAGCGACCGCATCCGGTCATCCCCCACGAGCGGAAAGCGAAGCGTCCGGCAGCGCGAGCGGATTGTTGGAAGCAACCGGGCGGGCCGATGCGCGACCAGCAGGAAGAAAGTGCCCCGTGGCGGTTCCTCGAGGCTTTTCAGAAGCGCATTGGAGGCACTTTTCTCCATATCGTCCGCCGGATCGATGATGATCGCCCGCCGCTCACCCAGCGTCGGACGCGTGGTCAGCCGCTGCTGCATCGCCCGGATCTGTCCGATCGTGATGTTGCGCTTCAGTTCGAATGGTTTGCCCTCCGCCTGCTTCTTGTCCTCCTTCTCGTCCTTGGGAAGATGGGTCAGAATATGAATGTCGGGATGATCGCCGGCAGGTTGGTGGACACCCGGTTCGGCGACCAGCTCGCGCGCCGCCGCGACGGCAAACTGCATCTTGCCCAGGCCGCTCTTGCCCGTCAGCAGCCACGCATGATGCATTCGCCCGCCGGCCGCCGCTTCGCGCCATTCGCGCCATGGTTCGTCATGACCGATGAGGATCATGCTGCAATCTCCAGCAACGGAGCAAGCGCGGCCATGATCCGGCGGTGAACCTCGTCCGGCGCCCCCTCCCCACCAATGGTCACGAACCGATCGGGCGCAGCGGCGGCAAAGCGCCGGAATGCCTGCGCCACATTTGTATGATAAGCCGCGCCGCGCCCGCCAATGGCATCCGCAACGCCCTGATCACGTGCTGCCAATCGGGCAGAGATCGTCTCCGGTGTGACATCGATCAGCACGGTCATGTCGGGCAGCAGACCTTCGCTGCCGATGTCGTGCAGCGCCATGATCGTATCGTCGCCCAGCCCGCCCGCTCCGCCCTGATAGGCGCGGCTTGAATCGAGAAATCGGTCGCAGACGACCCAGCGGCCAGCTGCGAGCGCGGGGCGGATCAGCCGCTCGACATGGTCCGATCGCGCGGCGGCAAACAGCAAGGCTTCGGCACGCGGGCCCCAGCCGGGGCCGGGCGGAGCAAGCAGCAACGCACGGATAGCTTCGGCACCCTCGGTCCCGCCCGGTTCGCGGGTCACGGTTGCTGGCTGTCCGAGCGCCTCCAGCGCCTCGGCGAGTAGCCGGGACTGGGTCGATTTCCCCGTCCCTTCCCCGCCTTCCAGCGCAATGAATTTGCCGTGGTTCACGAGAATATACCTGTAATTCCGTTGACGAGACGTCGCCAGATGTCTGCCTTTTCGACCGCTTCGGCTGTTACCAGCGGCACCCGGGACGGGGGCAGCCCGTCAACTTCGATTTCCAGCTCGGCAATTCGTTCACCCTGGCGCACCGGGGCCTGGAGCGGGCCTTCGTAATGGATGGTCAGCTTCACGTCTCCCTGCCCGCGGCCCACCGGGAATGTAGCGTTGATATTGGCCGGAGCCGACAGCGGAACACCGGACTGCATTCCATTCTGCACGTCCGCCACACCCACCGTCGCACCCGCTGCAAACAGAGGCCGCGTGTCGAAGCGGTTGAAGCCCCATTCGATCAATTGGTACGCAGCCTGCTTGCGGCGCTGATGCGTGTCGCTGGCGGCCACGACCATGACCAACCGCCGCCCATTGCGCACCGCGGTGCCCAGAAAGCCGTAGCCTGCCTCGTTGGTAAAGCCGGTTTTCATCCCGTCTGCACCCTCGACGATCCCGATCATCGGATCATGATTGGCCTGCGCGATGCCATTATAGGCAAAGCCCTCACGCCCGAAATAGCGGGCGTATTTATAGGGATGACGATTCATGATCGCTCGGGATAGAATGACCAGGTCGCGCGCGGTCGTGTAGGTTCGGCCCTCGTCCGGCCAACCGTTCGGTGTTCCGAAATGGCTCGACCGCATACCCAATTCGCGGGCCTTGGCATTCATCAGGCCGAGCCAGTTGTCGATTGATCCGGCAGCCCCCTCGGCCAGCACGATCGATCCGTCGTTCGCCGATACCGCGGCGATCCCGATCAGTAATTCATCGACCGAAACCCGCGCATCATGCGGCAGGAACATGCGCGAACCCTTGTTGCGCCATTCCTTGAAGGTTTCCGGACGGACAGTGAAGATGTTGGTTGGCGAAAGTTTCCCTTCGTCGATCAGTTCGAACGCGACATACAGTGTCATCACCTTGGTGATGGACGCGGGCACGAACCGGCGGTCCGCGTCGCGCGCCATCAACTCCTGTCCGGAGTTCAGATCCACCAGCAGGGCGATCGGTGCGAGATCTGCGCCAGGCACGCCGAGATCGCCGGGTTTGGCCACGCGCTCAGGCGAACTCACAGGCGAATAAGCGAGCAGCGGCGCCGCCGCTGTCACCACCGACAAAGCCATGATTCTGAGATAATGTGCCAAATTCGTTCCCGTCACCGGGTTGGAGCCGGTGGATCAGTTTGCCGTTGTTACTTTGGCACCGCTATACCCTGCCGCGCGCACCTTGGCGAGCGCTGCATCGGACTGTCCACGGCTTGAGCGCGGACTTACCCGGACCCTCCCCCCGGCAATCTCAAGGGTTAATCTCATCTGCAAGCAATCCAACGCTCAGGGCGTAATAATTCGAGCAATTGTATTCGAGGATGACTCGATAATTTGCGGTCAGGAGCCAGGCAGGATTTCCCGGTCCGTCGGGCTGGAAGAATGAAGCCATGACGTCGTCAGCAAGGTATTTCTGGGGCTGCACGCCGAGCTTGCGCCATTCTGCGATGGTTTTCCATTGACTATGGCGCTCATGGACCCGCGGGCAAACCGGGGCGGTCAGCTTGCTTTGAATGGCGCCGCGGTCGAGATTGGCTGGTACCGAAGCCCGCACACCCCATGGCTGGCCGCGGCGCCACCCGGCATCGCGGAAATAATTGGCAATGGAATGCAGCGTATCGGCGCGGCTGTTCCAGATATTCGCATTTCCGTCCCCGTCGCCGTCCACCGCAAGCCGCAGATAGACGCTTGGCAGAAACTGGGGGTTACCGAATGCGCCGGCCCAGCTTCCTACCATGGTCGAGCGGGGGAAGCCGCGGTCGGCGATCTTGAGCAGATCCACCCATTCGGTCGCGAACAGGTCGCGGCGGCGACCCTCCCACGCCAAAGTTGCCAGCGAACGGGAGAGATCGAAGTCGCCCATGTAGCTGCCGTAATTGGTCTCGTGGCCCCAAATCGCGATCACGATTTCGCCCGGGACCCCGTATTGCTGCTCGATTGCACGGGTGATGCTCCGCGAATTGCCGAAGGCTTCGCGTCCGCCGTTGATCCTCGCGCGGTCGACATGCCGGGCCAGATAAGGCGCAACTGGCGGGAAGCCGCTGACGCCGGGTGTGCCTGGCTGGGCCCGGTCGAGTTCAATTACGCGCATGTTCGGCGTGAGCCCGGCGGTCATCCGGCGTATCGTCGGCTCGCTGACACCCTCCGCCCGCGCCCTGGCGGACAGCAGTTGGAGATAGGCATCGAACGAGAGGTCCTGGCCATAAACATTTGTCGGCGCAGCGGGAATGCCCAGCACGATTACGGAGAAGGCGAGCAGGATACTTCTGAAGAACATCCTGACCTGATGTCACACGGGTTATGAATCGCAAATGACTTTTCGTGGTTTTTCGGAGGGCGTATCCCGATTTCCCGCAGGCGCGCCTCCTCCCACCGCAAAATGCCGGGATGACAAATCGATTCCGGCGCGCTAGCGGCTTCTGCCGAGCGGAAGGGTGGCAGAGTGGTCGAATGCACCGGTCTTGAAAACCGGCGATGCGCAAGTATCCGTGGGTTCGAATCCCACCCCTTCCGCCAGATTTTTTCGGAACATTTCACGGCGGGCAATCGTTTGGCCGGTGAAATGGAGAAACCGATATGCGCAAGATATTGATGGCGACCCTTACTGGCGCGGCGGCTCTTGGCCTTGCTGCGTGCGATGTCGAGCAGACCGAAGAAGGCGAAATGCCCGAGGTGAATGTCGAGGGCGGAAACATGCCGGAGTACGACGTCGATGCCGCTGATGTGGACGTGGAAATGGAGGAGCGGACCGTCGAAGTTCCCACCGTGGACGTCGAAGAAGCCGACGCGACTGAGACGCCTACCGAGTAATCTGTCAGCTTTGTTGATTCTGCGAAGCCCGGGCGTTCGACTGAACTCCCGGGCTTCGCTTTTGCTGAATGCGAATTCCTAGATGTGTAGCGCCCGGCCGTAGGCCGACAGCACGCTTTCATGCATCATTTCGCTCAAGGTGGGATGCGGGAAGATGGTGCCCATCAGTTCGATTTCTGTCGTTTCGAGAACCTTCCCGACCGTGTAACCCTGGATCAGTTCGGTAACTTCCGCGCCGATCATGTGGGCACCGAGCAGTTCTCCGGTTTTCGCGTCGAATACCGTCTTGATGAAGCCTTCAGCCTCTCCAAGCGCGATCGCCTTGCCATTTCCGATGAAAGGGAAATTACCGACCTTTACCTCGTGGCCGGCTTCCTTCGCCTTGTCTTCGGTGAGACCGACGCTGGCGACTTGCGGATGGCAATAGGTGCAGCCGGGAATCGCATTCCGGTCCAGCGGATGGGGATGGACGTCCTTGTTCCCCAATTCCTGCGCGATCGCCTCTGCGGCAGTTACGCCTTCGTGGCTCGCCTTGTGAGCCAGCCATGGCCCGGGAACACAGTCCCCGATTGCCCACAGGCCTTTGGTGCCGGTGCGTCCGTAGCCATCGATCTGGATGAAGCCGCGGTCCATCTTGACCCCCGCCCCCTCCAGCCCGATATTTTCCGTATTCGGCTGGATACCGATGGCGACGATGGCGTGGCTGAATTCTTCCGTCGTGACCTTGCCGTCCTTGCCCTTGATGTTGGCGGTGACGCCCTTGGCAGATGACTTGAGATCCTCCAGCCCGGTCGCTGTGCGGATATCCATCCCTTGCTTGGTCAGGGATTTCTGCAGGAATGCGGAAATCTCGGCATCTTCCACCGGAACAATCCGGTCGAGCATCTCAACTACGGTAACTTCCGCGCCCATATCGTTGTAAAAACTGGCGAACTCGATGCCAATTGCGCCCGATCCGATGACTAGCAACTTGCTTGGCATCTCGGGCGGCACCATTGCGTGACGGTAGGTCCAGATGCGTTTGCCATCGGAGGGTGCAAACGGCAGATCGCGCGCGCGCGCACCGGTCGCGACGATAATATGTTTGGCGCTCAGCGTCTCGCTGCCCTTGTCACCCTTCACTTCCAGCGTGGCCGCATCTTTCAAGGTCCCCTCGCCCATGTGGACGGCGATCTTGTTCTTTTTCATCAGATGCGCGATGCCCTGGCTGAGCTGCTTGGCCACCCCGCGCGAGCGCTTGACCACCGCATCCAGATCGGCAGTGATTTCCTTCGCCGCCAGCCCGTAGTCCTTGGCATGCTGCATGTAATGGAAGATCTCCGCCGAACGGAGCAGTGCCTTGGTCGGAATGCACCCCCAGTTGAGACAGATGCCGCCGAGGTTTTCCCGCTCAACGATCGCGGTCTTGAGGCCCAGCTGCGCGCAGCGGATCGCCGCGACATAGCCGCCGGGACCCGAACCAAGGACGATCACATCATATTGGGAAGCCATAGCCACTCCGATTGGTAATTGGATCGAGAACCGCGCCGCTTATCCTGCGACCAGTTCGACATATTTCGCCTCCACCCAGCCAAACTGGCAAGGGCCGGCATAAGGCTCTGGCTGGTCCAGCGCGCTGCTGACACGGCAATCGCCCAGTTCCTGAAACTCGCCCTTGGGATAGACGATGCCCTGCCAATCCTCGTCCGCCTCGCACAGCCAGACGAGCGTGGAGACGGCAAGTTCGTCGGTCACTTCGGCAACTTCATTCGCTTCGGCCCTGACCCGCAAGAGATCGCCTTTGCGAGGTTCGAGGCCGTTGACCCGTCCGATGCCGGGGCAGGCGTCCGATTGGGGGCCTTCGAGCCCTACCAGCGGCGCACGGATCTGTTCCTGCACCGGCCGTGCCGAAAGACTGCTGGAGACAGCCAATATCACGATGGATGCAAAACCGATGAACCCCATCGCGTCAAGCCACCAGCCCTAGCGGATTTTCCACGATCTGCTGGAAGGCCTGCATCAATTGCGCGCCGTCAGCCCCGTCGATCGCACGGTGATCGAAACTGCCTGTGGCGCTCATCACCGTGGCGATGGACAGCGCGCCGTCGATCACTGCCGGACGCTTCTCGCCCGCACCGACGGCCAGGATCATCGCCTGCGGCGGATTGATCACCGCGTCGAACTGCTTGATTCCGAACATCCCCAGGTTCGACAGGCTGGCGGTCCCGCCCTGATATTCATGCGGCTGCAATTTGCCGTCGCGCGCCTTGCCAGCCAGTTCCTTCATCTCGGTGGAAATGGTGGAGATCGACTTGCTGCCCGCATCGACGATGATCGGCGTGATCAGCCCCGAAGGCGCCGCAACCGCGACCGAGATGTCGGTCCTGGTATATTTGCGCAACTCGTCACCGGCAAAGCTGACATTGCAGGAAGGAACCTGCTGCAACGCCTTGGCCAGACCCTTGATCAGCAGATCGTTAACCGACAGCTTGATGCCCTGCGGTTCGAGCGCGGCGTTGAGTTCGCTCCGCAGCTTGAGCAGTGCGTCGAGCTGCACATCCAGAGTCAGGTAGATGTGCGGAATCGTCTGCTTCGCTTCGGTCAGGCGGCGGGCGATCGTCTTGCGGATATTGTTCAGCTTTTCCGCCTCGAAGGGGATGCCGTAATCCGGAATCTTCGCGTCGGGAACCGGTGCCGCCGCTTCGGCAGAAGGGGCTGAAACTGGAGCGCTGCCCTTTGTACCTTCGACATCCGCCTTGACGATGCGGCCATTGGGGCCCGATCCGGAGACATTCGCCAGATCGATACCCTTCTGTTCGGCGATCCGCTTGGCAAGCGGAGAGGCGACTATGCGCTCTCCTGAAGTTTTCGGCGCAGCGGCGGGCTTCGCAGATTTCGCCGGAGCCACCTCGCCTGCCGGTTCGGCCGGTGCGGGTTTGGCAGGTTCCTTCGGCTTATCGGCTTCCGGTTCCGGTTCGGCTGCCTTGTCGGAAGCTGCATCACCGGCATCTTCGTCTTCGCCCGCAAGGGTCGCGATGACTGTGCCGACTTTCACACCTTCGGAACCCTCTTCGACGTCGATACTGACGATCGTGCCTTCATCGACCGCTTCGAATTCCATCGTCGCCTTGTCGGTTTCGATCTCGGCCATGATGTCGCCCGAACTGACCTTGTCGCCGACCTTGACCAGCCAGCGCGCGAGCGTGCCTTCTTCCATGGTGGGGGACAATGCGGGCATCTTGATGGGCGTGGGCATGGGCGTACGACAAGTCCTGTTGCTGCGTCAGACAACCTCTGACCAATTTGCCGCCAACGGGCAAGGTTCTTGCACCGAATACGTTTTCATCGTATAGTCCGGCAAGGGAGGATTTTGATGCGCGTCTATCTGGTGATCATGGACGAGACAGACGAGGCGCGCGTGGCTTTGCGGTTCGCATCGCGCCGAGCAGCCGCCAGCGGGGCGGCAGTGCATATACTGGCGCTGGTCGCGAAGCAGAACTTCAACGCCTTCGGCGGAGTGCAGGCGACGATCGAGCAGGAAGCGTATGACCGAGCGGAAGTGATGGCCAGCAGCGCAGCCGGAAGCCTGTTTTCCGAAAGCGGCAAGATGCCGACCATCGCCGTCAAGACCGGATCCAGCCAGAGCGTGATCAAGGAATATCTCGCCGAGCATCCCGAAGTCGCTGCTCTGGTGCTGGGTGCGTCGAGCGAGGGGGGCTCCAATCCGCTCATCACGCATTTTTCCGCTCATGCCGGATCGCTGCCCTGCCCGCTCTATATCGTTCCAGGTTCGTTTTCGGCCGAGGACATCGATCGGTTGGCGTGATGTCAGCTTAGGGTGCCGCGGGCCGGGTAGTCGTTCTTCTGGGCGTAATCGAGCCCTTCGAGCAGCTGATCCAGCGGCGGCCGCGTGAACGGGGCGCTCTGCGTTACCGCGAAGAACAGCGATGTGTCAGGGCGAAGGATGAACAGGCCGGGTTCGGAAAATATTTCCGGTTCCTCACTCCCTTCCCGCTTCTCCGAGATGTACAGGCCCCACTCACGCGCGTTCTCTTCGGTCAAATCGTAAACCAGCGGCAGATCGCCGGTCGACCATTCCTCATCGACTTTCCGCGCACGCTCCTCGTCGTCCATCGAGATGGCGAACACTGAAATCCCGCGTGCGGTGAAATCGTCCAGCCTCGCCCCGATTTCCTCCAGATAGCTGCGACAGATCGGGCAATGACTGCCGCGGTAGAACACCAGCATGGTGAAGTTTTCCGGCGTTTGCTGCGATAGTTCGAACCGCCCCTGGATTGTCAGAGGCAGGTCGATATTCGGGACTTTCTGGCCGGGGGTGAGCAATGGAGTTCTCCTTCCCCTAACCAATGCTGCGCCGCCTCGCGCGTTCCGCCGCACCTATTTCTTTTTGCGCCCCTGGTGCCGGATATTCCCCGGCCGTCCGCGCGGGCCGGTGCGGAACTTGCCTGCTTGCGGACCTTTGCCGCCGCTTCCCTTGCCTGGCCCCTTCGACGAACGTCGGGCCTCTGTGCGATTGCCCCGGGGCTCGATTTTCTGACCATCGGTTTCGGGCAGCTGGAACTTCAGCGCACCCGTCAACGGATTGGCTTCGGCCAGGGTCAGTTCAAGCTTCTGGCCCGTATCGAACCGCGTACCAGACCGCTCGCCGATCAGGGCGCGGGCCGCTTCGTCGTAAGTGTAGTAATCCGAACCAAGGGTTGAAACCGGCACCAGCCCATCCCCGCCCAGTCCGACGATTGTCGCGAAGAAGCCGAAGCTTTGCACACCGGTGATCCGGGTTTCGAAGGTCTCGCCTACGCGGGCGGAAAGCCAGGCGGCGACATAGCGATCGATCGTGTCGCGTTCGGCCTCCATCGCTCGCCGCTCGGTGCCGCTGATCGCCTCGCTGATCTTCGCCAGGTCGCCCCGGTCGCGGTCCGACAGGCCGGATAGCGGCGGTATGGAGCCTTGCGGCTTGGGCTGCTCCAATTTGAAAGCATCGACCAGCGAACGGTGCACGAGCAAATCGGCATAACGGCGGATCGGCGAGGTAAAATGCGCGTAGGACCCCAGCGACAGGCCGAAATGTCCCGCATTGTTGGGGCCGTAATAGGCCTGCGTCTGGCTGCGGAGCACCGCTTCCATCACCTGCGCCTTTTCCGCTTCGTCGGTGACATCCTTTAGCATCCGGTTGAACAGAGAAGGTGTTATCACCTGTCCCAGCGCCAACTTCTTGCCAAACGTTTCGAGATATTCCCGCAGCGCCACCAGCTTTTCGCGGCTGGGGGTCTCGTGCACCCGGTAAACCACGGGGGCAGTCTTGCTTTCCAGCGCCTTGGCCGCGGCGACATTGGCGGAGATCATGAATTCCTCGACTACGCGGTGCGCATCGAGCCGTTCCCGGATAGCGATTTCAGTAATCTTGCCTTGATCGTCCAGCATGACCCGCCGTTCGGGAAGGTCCAGCTCCAGCGGGTCGCGCTTGGCGCGGGCATCGGCCAGCACTTTCCAGCATTCCCACAGATTGGCGAGGTTTGTCGCCGCCTTGCCGCTGTCGATCCGCTCCTGCGCATCCTCGTAGGCGATCACCTCGTCGATCTTCACAAGCGCACGGGTGAAGCGCCAGTCCATGATCTTGCCGTCGCCGGAAATTTCCATGTGGCAAGCCATCGCCGCGCGGTCTTCGCCCTGCCGCAGCGAGCAGACATCGGCGCTGAGCACTTCGGGCAGCATCGGCACTACTCGGTCCGGGAAATAGACCGAATTGCCGCGCTTGCGGGCCTCCCGGTCGAGCGCACCGCCGGGGCGGACATAATAGGACACGTCCGCAATCGCCACCACCGCGCGGAAGCCGCCCTTCCCGTCCGGTTCTGCCCAGATCGCATCGTCATGGTCCCGCGCATCCGCTGGATCGATGGCAACGATCGGCAGATGCCGGAGATCTTCACGGGTTTCGGCGGAGACCGGCAGTTTCGCCGCCAATTCGGCCTCCGCCAGCGTGTCTTCCCCGAAAACATTGGGAATGCCATGCTTCGATATGGCGATCAGGCTGAAGCTTTTCGGAGCCAGCGGATCGCCGAGCACTTCGATCACATTCACGCCCGAACGCTGCGATTTGCCTGCCGCCTCGGTCATGACCAACTGGCCCGCGGCAGCCCCGCCAAGGTCGGCGATGGGGCTGGATTGCCGCACCCGCTTGTCGACCGGGGCGAGCCACGCCTTGCCGTTCGCGTCGATCTCGACGACGCCCATCATGCCTTCCGTCTTTGCGGGCAGCTTCTTCATCACATGCGCGCGCCAGCCGCCGCCGGTCTCTTCCGTCCTGGCCAGAATCCGGTCACCGACGCGCAGCGCTGCCTGGCGTGTGCGCCCCTTCTTGGGCTCGATGACCCGCAGTCGCGGCGGCGGCGTGGCGTCATCGGGTTGCCAGCTGTCAGGGATAGCCAGGGGTTCCCCGTCCTCGATTTCGACCACCCGCAGCACAGTTACCTTGGGCACCCCGCCCATCCGGTGATAAGCAGTCTTCTTGCCGTCGATCAGGCCTTCTTCCGCCATGTCGCGCAGCAATTTCTTGAGCGCGATCTTTTCCTGCCCCTTGAGGCCGAAAGCCTTGGCAATCTCGCGCTTGCCGGCAGCACCGTCGGCGGTCTGGATGAATTCGATGACCTGGGCAGCCGTGGGCATACCGGCCGGCTGATTTGTGCGGGGGCGTTTGTTCATCCCGGGCTCCTATGCGCTGGCACGGTTCGTGTCGAGCGGCGTCCGCGCGGAGGACCGGAGGGCGTTACTCCGGGATCGGCGCAAAACCGCCTGCGGGCACGGCACTGGCGATCGGGCTCATCGAACCGTCTTCGCCATGCGCGCTGACCCCGAAAAACCAGTCATCGCCGCGAACACCTTCCAGATTGGCGCTGGTCGCGACGACGTTTGCGATCACCGGTTCGGCTTCCCAGTTCGGCACATCGGTCCGCCGCTTCCAGATAGTGTAATTGATCGCGCCCGGAACCGGTTCCCACTTCAGCGAAGTAAAGGTCTGCACTGCTGCCTGCGCCACCGGAGCGGGCGGCAT
Source organism: Allopontixanthobacter sp. (assembly GCF_034376665.1). NCBI lineage: Bacteria > Pseudomonadati > Pseudomonadota > Alphaproteobacteria > Sphingomonadales > Erythrobacteraceae > Allopontixanthobacter > Allopontixanthobacter sp. The sequence goes on from NZ_JAXMJI010000022.1 coordinate 13,970, forward strand.
CGGGGTGCGCGCCAGCCGGTCGAGGGCACGGATATTGAGCCGGGTGACCTTGGCGAGGTAGGGGAAATCCATCTCGTCCACGGTGTCGCCGTAGGTAACGCCGTCCTCGACCCGCAAGTCCTGATGCTGGTGTTCGTAATCTTCCACCGCGACCGAGAAACGGATCGCTGGATAGCCTTTTTCGAGGAACGGGATCTGGTCTCCGCCCCGGCCCATACGGTCCGTGCGCCAGATCTGTCGAACGTCGAGGCCGCCGGGAGTTTCGTCCGCCAATGCGTCGATCCACCGTGACAGATTGCGACCGGGACTGTCGTTCTCCCCGCCATCCCGGCGCTGCGCTGCCCGGATTTCATCGGTCAGATCCGCACGCGGACCTTCGGAAAACACCCGGACATGGCCCTCGTCGCAATAGCCGTCCGAACCGCAGCTTCCACCAACGATATCGTTGTTAAGCACGGCCTTGACCGTCCAGCCCTGTTCCGCCGCATAATCCGCGAGCAGCTGGCCGCCATACAGCCCCTGCTCCTCGCCCGAGAGCAAGGCATAGACAATGGTGGTGGGGTAAGTGTTGCCCGACAAGACCCGCGCGGCCTCGATCACCAGCGCAGTGCCGGAACCATCGTCGTTCGCGCCGGGTGCGTCGCTGGTGAAATCGGCCACATCCGACACGCGGCTGTCGATATGGCCCTGAACAATGACCACTTCGTTCGGCCGTTCGGTGCCTCGCTGGATCGCAACCACGTTGACCAGCCGCGTCGGGGTCGGAATTCGCCGCCCTTCGACCATGCGTTCAGGCAGCACTATTTCCAGGCATCCGCCGCAGGCCGCACTCGCCTTGCGGAATTCAGCCTCGCCCCACTTGCGCGCGGCGCCGATACCACGGGTGGGATGGTCCTGCAGCGACAGGGTGTGCCGGGTGCCGAAACCAACCAGAGCGTCGATATCGGCCCGGAGCCGGGCTTCGGAGACCTCGCTTGCGGGATCGTCCTGCGCGCCGAGCGGCGCACCACTAATCAGGGAAACGAGAGCTACGGCACCGGCCAGACTGATTTTCTGCATGGCCCTGTATGTCCCCGTTACCCGGACTTTGGCAAGGCAGGATTACCTAATAGGCGCGGGCGACATAAATCCGTTCGACCGCCGGTTCACCGGTAAAGATGCAGGAACCCGAAGCAGGCTCCGCTCCGATCGGGACATTGCGAACCGTCAGCTTGAGCGCCTTGAGTTTTTCCACCACCGCATCCAGCGCTGGGCCGGTCGGCTTCGACCACTGGACTTCGGCCCATCCGGGATATTTTGCCGCGTCATCGTAGAATGTGGACAGCTCGTCCATGCTGGCAATGCCGCGAGTAATATTGGCATCGCGCCGCGCCGCGGCTTCGTCGTACAGCGCCTGCTGGATTTCTTCGAGCAGCAGAGGGATCAATCCCGGTGCATCGGCAGCGGATGGCGCGGAAAAGTCGGGCTTCCCACTCCCGTCCCACAACCGATCCCGCCGGAGCAGGCTGACGGTGCCATTCTCCATATCGCGGCCGCCCACCTCGAGGATTATTGGAGCGCCCTTGCGAACCCAGTCCCAGCGCTTGGCAGCAGCCTTGCCAGGCTTTTTGTCGAGCAGGACGCGGGTCTTCTCACCAAGCGCCGATGTCCCGGCAATGGCGGCGCGCAGGGTCTCACAATAGGCCAGCAGCGCTTCGTCTTCAGGCTTGTCGCGCAGCATGGGCAGGATCACCACCTGATGCGGTGCAATCGCGGGCGGGACGCGCAAACCGTCGTCGTCACCATGTGTCATGATCACGCCGCCGATCAGACGGGTCGATGTGCCCCAGCTGGTGGTATGGCAATATTGCTGCCCGCCTTCGCGGTCCTGATACTGGATGCCGGAGGCTTGCGCGAAATTGGTTCCGAGATAATGTGACGTACCGGCCTGCAGCGCCTTGCCGTCCTGCATCATTGCCTCGATCGACCACGTTTCGACCGCGCCCGGGAAGCGTTCGTTTTCCGGCTTTTCGCCCGCGAAGACCGGCATGGCCAAATCATCTTCAGCGCAGGCGCGATACACTTCAAGCATCCGCAAGGTGTGTTCGCGCGCATCGGCGGCGTTTTCGTGGGCAGTATGCCCATCCTGCCACAGGAACTCGGTGGTCCTCAGGAACATCCGCGTGCGCATTTCCCAGCGCACGACATTCGCCCATTGGTTGGTCAGCAGCGGCAGGTCGCGCCAGCTCTGGATCCACCGTGCCATCGCATCGCCAATGATCGTTTCGGAAGTAGGCCGCACAACCAGCGGTTCTTCCAGCTTTGCGTCCGGGTCGGGGATCAGCTTGCCATTTTCACCAGCGATCAGACGGTGATGGGTGACCACCGCCATTTCCTTGGCAAAGCCTTCGACGTGCTCAGCCTCGCGCGTGAAATTGGCGAGCGGGATGAACAGCGGGAAGTAGCAGTTCTGAACGCCGGCGGCCTTGATCCGGTCATCCATTAGGCGCTGAATGCGTTCCCAG